>JANXWW010000003.1 GCA_025350945.1 Burkholderiales bacterium | reverse complement strand
TCCAGAAACGCGCGCAGATGCGGTTCGATATTGCGCTTGACCAAACAGAATACGGGATGCACCTGCTCGAATGTTTTCGCAACCGCTAAATCAGCATTTTCTTTTTGCATCGCGGCTAACAAACGTGCGACCAAATCCAGTGGTAAAAATGGCGAATCGCAAGGCGAGGTGACGATGAGTGGGGTCGTTGCATGCGTCATGCCCACATGCAATCCTGCCAGTGGGCCTGCGAAGCCGTCGATGGCATCCGGTATGACGCGATGGCCAAATGCCGCGTATTCGTCGATGCTGCGGTTCGCGTTGATGATGATTTCGCCAGCTTGTGGTGTGATGCGTTCGAGCACGTGGGCGACCATTGGCTTGCCCGTGAATAGTTGCAAGCCTTTATCGACGCTGCCCATGCGCGAACCGCGCCCACCGGCGAGGATTAGGGCGGTGATTTTTTCAGTGTTCATTTTTGTGGGCCTGACTTCGTGGGGGCTTCCCCCTTTCCCTCGGTCCCTCGGTCCCTCCCCCGCGAGGGGGGAGGGATGCAAGGCTTGCCTCATTTTCGTAAGAAGTCTCAGTTGAAGAAACTGTTTTTGAGATGCGATTTCTAGCCCCTCTCCCCTTGCGGCGGCGTGGCCTAGGGCCAGAGAGGGGTTGGGGAGAGGGGTGCGGTGCTGCCTGCAACTGCCCCAAAATCCGCTCAACCACGCCCGCCAAATTCTCAAAAATTTCATTATTCCAAAACCTCAAAACAACAAACCTTTGTGATGTCAGCCACGCATCGCGAGCAACATCAGCAGCCGATCCATTGTGCTGCCCACCATCCAACTCCACAATCAATCGCGCCTCCAAACAAACAAAATCAACAATAAAATTTCCCAGTGGCTGTTGTCGCCGAAATTTAAAACCCGGCAATCGCCCTGCGCGCAAATGTTGCCACAGCCGATGCTCTGCATCGGTCGGCGCCGCACGCATCGTCCTCGCGAAATCAAGCAGCATGAAGCCTTTCCACCCCTGTAAACAACAAATAATGCTTATTCACCGCCCGCCCAATCATCGTAATGCCGACCCGCTTCGCGATGTCATAACCCATCTGCGTCAGCCCAGAGCGCGATACCAAAAACGGAATGCCCATTTGCGCCGCTTTGATTACCATTTCGCTCGTAAGTCGGCCCGTGGTGTAGAAAATTTTATCGCCACCATCAACATTTTCCAGCCACATCCAGCCCGCAATCGCATCGACCGCATTGTGACGACCGACATCTTCCACAAAGGTCAAAATCTCGCCGGCAGAATTCCCCAATGCGCAACCGTGAACGGCACCTGCCTGCTTGTAAATTGACTCATGAATTCGCACGTTGTTCAGCAGCGCGTAGAGATTGCTTTGTGAAATTTTTATGTTGCGTGGCAGATGAATATTGTCCAAGTCCGCCATCAAATCGCCAAACACGGTGCCTTCGCCGCAGCCCGTCGTCTTGGTGCGTTTGGTCATTTTCTCGTCGAGATTTTTTAAGCCGTGACGCGTGGTGACCGAGCATGCGTTGATTTCCCAATCGACTTGCACGGAAATAATTTCATCAATGGTTTCCAGCAAACGCTGATTGCGCAAATAGCCAATCACCAACGCTTCGGGTGCCGCACCGAGCGTCATGATGGTGAGAATTTCGCGCTTATCAACGTAGATCGTGAGCGGATGTTCGCCCGCAATCGGCGTGGGTTGCGTGACGCCGTTTTCATCGAACGCATCGACCGTGAACGTGGCCGGGCGGGCGGCATGGGTGAGCGTGAGGTTAAGGTCTGGACGAGCCATTATTTTTTCTTGGTGATGAGTAATGTTAGGCCGAATGCGGAGACGATTAACGTGATGACGAGGCCGATGGTGCTGGGGCGGCCGAGATTAATGGCGATAGCGGCGAAGATGAGCCACGGGGCGATTAATAGCGAAAGTGCAATAAGGGTTTTCATAAATTCAGCCGAAGGTATTACGTGCTATGGAATAGTAAACCCTATTTACAGAGCGGTTTTTCAAGCAAAAATGCTCTAAACGCTGCTCCAGTGCTAGAGTTTAAAAATGAAATTTATTTCATCGCCTCCCGCAACCACTCCACCAACGGCACGGCCGCTGCAAAATTTTTCGCAATCTCTGCTGCTAAATCTTTCGGTACGCGCTTGTTTAAACTCACTGAAGTCTCGCATAAAAAATGTCGATTTTTGATGTAGTCGATATGTGGCAAATCCGTCGCGTAGCCTTTCGGCGGGCGCGCCATCCGGTCTTCCTCGGTGAGGCCGCCGAAAGTGTCGTTGATCGATTTATTTTTCAGCAACTTCGAAAATTTCGCAGGCTCCGCAACGATGTAATCGCGAATTTTTTTAATCGCTGCGGTCTCAGGCATGTACACGCCGCAAGCAGTCAGCAAATTGCCTTTGTGATCGACATGAAAATAATAAACAGGTCGCGACTTGTCAGTCGTACGAGCGCCCAGTACCGCGCCGATATGATTTTTGTACGGGCTTTTATCTTTCGCAAAACGCACATCGCGATAAATGCGGAACACCGCTTTTTTAGGTTCGAACGGGCCGAGTTCTTTATCGAATTTCACTACCTTCGCACCGACTTCGCCAACGAGCTCAATAAACTCTTCGCGCAAAATATCGTAGTGCGGTTTGTTATGCAAAAACCACGGACGGTTGTTGTTTTCGGTAAGTTCTTTCAGGAACTGGAGCAGGGCGGGGATGTGCATGTTGATAATTGTTTATTTGGTTTCAGTAGGTCACGTGGCTTCGCTACGTGACATCGGTGTGGATGCAAAGTGAGCGTATTTTCTATCCCCCGATAAAACTCATCTCCACCTTCCGCGCGTTTGCGTCTCCGGCGGTTTCGGCAGTCCTGATTTCTGAATAATTATCGCTGCGATGTTGCCAGATGGCGGCAATCGCATCGCGAATGTCTTCATCGTTTTTTCCGCCGCGCAATAGCGACTTCAAGTCGTAACCTTTCTGCGCAAACAGACAAGTGAACAGCGATCCATCCGTCGATAATCTCGCGCGCGTACACGTGCCGCAGAACGCTTCCGTCACGCTCGAAATCACGCCGATTTCGCCGCTGCCATCGACGTATTTCCAGCGCTCTGCCACTTCACCGGTGTATTGTGCATCGGCGATTTCCAGCGGTAATACTTCGCTGATTTTTTTAACGATTTCCGCCGAGGGGATTACGTCGTCCATCCGCCAGCCATTGGTGGCGCCGACATCCATGAATTCGATAAAGCGCACGATGTGGCCGCTGCCTTTGAATCGTTTAGCCATGGCGACGACATCGTGATCGTTCACGCCACGTTTAACCACCATGTTGATTTTTACGGGCGTTAATTCTGCATCGGCAGCGGCATCAATCGCTTCAAGCACTTTGGCGACGGGAAAATCGACATCGTTCATTTTGCGAAAAGTCGCGTCATCGAGCGAATCAAGTGAGACGGTGATACGTTGCAAACCTGCGGCCTTCAACGCTTTGGCTTTGGTTTTTAAGGCGGAGCCATTGGTGGTCAGCGTTAAATCGATGCCGGGAATCTCACCTAACATGGCGATTAAATTCTCGATTCCTTTGCGCAATAAAGGCTCACCGCCGGTCAGGCGAATTTTTTCAACGCCTAAGCCCACCGAGATTTTCGCGATACGGGTAATTTCTTCGAATGTGAGCAATTCATCATGCGGCAAAAACGCGTAATCGTGATCAAAAACTTCTTTCGGCATGCAGTAAGTGCAACGGAAATTACAGCGATCCGTGACTGAGATGCGCAGATCGCGAATGCGGCGTCCACGCGTGTCGTGTGGCTCATGGGTGGCCGCCTTCAGCGCAGGAATGCGCAAGGTGCGTTCATTCAAGATCGGGATGGTGATGGATGACATTTTCTTGGATTGCAGTATCAGCGAAGCAACTAAACCCAAAGCATAGCAATCATTTCCACGGTGTAACATGCATGATATGGAAAAACTTGCATACCGCGTGGTGATTGTGATGGAAAAAGTGCCGACGAGAAACCGCTGGCAGTCGATGCGCTGGCAGGTTGCGGCGGTGGTGCCGGATGAAGGGCATTATCAGTTGCCGACGGAAATTAAAGGCACGACGGATTCGAAGAAAATTGCGCATCCCGGTTTTGAACTGGGTATTTTTCGCGATGAGGGCGAGGGCTACTTTTTAAATATTCACGCGCCGGAGCCGTCGATTTTTGCGACCTGGCGCTGGAATGCGGATGAGAGTGAGGCGATTCCGCATTCGGTGACGCTATCGTATAACGAGGCCGCGCGCTGGATGGACGCGCAGGAGAAAGTGGAACGCGTGCCGATGCCTGCTGCGCTGTATGAAACTTTATCGGTGTGGGTGGAAGCGAATTACAAACCGCCGGAGAAAAAGCAACGCATTCGACCGAAATCGTTTGAGAGCAAAGAAGGTCGTTACAAAGGCGGAATGTGAATTAATTATGGCGAAAGCAGGCATGAAAAAGGAAATAGAAAATACCAGTGAATCATTCATTTCGCGATGGGCCAAGCGCAAGGCAGACGTGCGCGCGGAAGAATCGAAACCTGTTGATAATCAAAATATAAACCCTAGCACTAGTGCGCCGTTTGAAGCAAAAATACCTGAAACGGCATCACCAGAGCGGGGTTTGGCATCTGGTGCGAATGAAGCTGACCAGGCGAATACAGCGCTGCCAACCATTGAAAGTTTGACGCAAGAATCCGATTTTTCGCCGTTTATGGGCAAAGATGTGGCATCTGATTTGCGCAATCAGGCGATGAAAAAACTTTTTACCGATCCGCATTACAACGTGCAGGATGGGCTCGATATTTACATTGGCGATTACACAAAATCAGACCCGATTCCGCTTGAAATGCTGCGCAAGATGACGCAATCGAAGGCGCTGTTTTTGTTTGAGGAGGAAGAGAAGGCGGAAGCCGAAGCGGCGGCTGTGTTGGCTGCTGCTGCTGAGAGCGCAGATGTATGCGCGATAGCAAGCGAAAGCGAACCTGTGATTGCGGTGGAATTGTTAGCTGAAAACGAAGTAGTAGCGCATTCGCAGGTGCTGACTCAGACGCAGACGCAGACGCAGACGCAGACGCAGACGTTACCCACAGATGTAACAGATACCAGTATTAAAAGTAAGTGAGTTTGTCCTTCGTTGATGATTCAGCAGCGATAAAAGCGCATACAATTCATTACGGGAAATGTAAGCATATTTCCAACGACAACGGCACTGATCTTGCGGCAACCTACAAAAAGACAGGTACGTTGATTGAGATCGCTGAGGGGCTCACTTGGACGTAAATATTATCAATCGCGACGCAGACGCTGAATTAGCGACTGAGAAAGTTGTCGGCCAAACGCATGCTGCAGCCCTTGCCGCATTGCAGGCCATACCCGCTTTTGAACCCGTTTCTAGTGTGGACTATCAATCAGACGGGCGCTTGTTGATCTTGGCGGACAGCCGATCCTACGCAGCCCTGCAAGAGTCGCTTGCCGCGCTATCCCCCTATCTTTCTGTCGCTGTTTTATGGGACGGAAAACGTATCCAGAACGGTGCTCCGCCAACGTTTGCAGACGTGGAAGTGCTTTCCGCAAAATTTGTCAGCCTCGACGGTTATCTGGGCGCGTTCGCGTTGACGTTTGACTGCGGTGAAGATACGCCGCAACAAACCACGTTTGATCTCGTCCTTGATTTACATGAAGCACCCGCATTCACCATGCATTCGCCGCCGCAAGGTTACTTCCACGCAGCCAATGCGGATTCTTTTGCGCGTGCGCTGGCAGAATTGCCCGAGATGGTCGGCGAATTCGAGAAGCCGAAATTTTTTGCGTACAAGGAATCGATTTGCGCACACAGTCGCAGCAAAAAAACCGGCTGCCATCAATGCATCGATATTTGTTCCACCCAAGCTATTTCTTCAGATGGCGACAAGATTAAAGTTGATCCATTTTTGTGCATGGGCTGCGGCGCGTGCGCGACCGTGTGTCCGTCGGGCGCCATGACGTATCAGTATCCACGCGTGAGTGATCGCGGCGCGCAGTTGCGGGCGTTGGTCAACGCTTATTCCGCGGCAGCACCGAAGTCAGTAGCACCCGTTATTTTGTTTCATAACGCAACGGATGGACGCGACGCGCTGGCGAAAATGGCGCGCGGCTTGCCCGCACACGTGTTGCCGCTGGAAGCCTGGCATGTGGCGGCCATCGGGCTCGATGTTTTACTGGGCGCGATTGCTTATGGCGCGGGTGGCGTGGTTATCCTCGGAGCGGACTCAGTTGCGCCGCAATACGCGGATGCAACGCGCGCGGAAATGGCGCTGGCAGAAACGATTTTGCATGCGCTGGGTTATTCGGGAACGCATTTTTCCTGGGTTGATGCAAACGTGGCTGAAGCGAAAATATGGAATGCACCTGCCGCTGAAACGGTGAACACGAAAGCAACTTTTCATCTGTCGAACGACAAGCGCAGCACGATTGAATTTGCGGTTGAGCATTTATTGCAGCATGCAAAGTTAAAGCCTGCCGAAGTCAAACTACCAGCGGGTGCGCTTTTCGGTAACGTCGTTGTTGACACGAAAAAATGCACGCTCTGCCTCGCCTGTGCAGGCGCTTGTCCCGAATCGGCGTTGATGGACGGTGCGGATTATCCGCGACTCAATTTTATCGAGCGAAATTGCGTGCAGTGTGGTTTGTGTGTCACCACATGCCCTGAAAACGCGATCACGTTGTCGCCCCGTTTATTGCTTACCGAAGCGCGTAAACAATCTGTGGTGTTGAATGAATCTGAACCGTTTAATTGCATTAGCTGCAACCAGGCTTTGGGCACCAAAGCGATGATCGACAATATGTTGGCCAAACTGGCAGGTCATTCCATGTTCGCGGGTGCAGGCCAGCTTGACCGCTTGAAAATGTGCGCCGATTGTCGTGTGGTCGACATGATGTCGAATAAACATGAATATTCGATATTGACCGGAAAGACGATTACATGATGGCGTCGGTTGCGCAAAATATTTCATTCGAAAACCCACGCACGGTCGATGTGGAAGACCAGGTTCGCGCGGATTTTTATGCTTTACTGGCGCACCTTTTTTCCCGTGCGCCGGATGATCGTGTTCTGCAATCGATCGTGATCACGCAAGAGCCGACCGACGAAGCCTCAATGGAGCTCACCAAAGCGTGGCGCGCATTATCAGCGGCATCATCTGTGGTCACGCACGATGCGCTCGTTGAAGAATACGAAACCGTTTTTGTCGGTGTTGGTCGCCCGCCGGTAATTCTCTATGGCTCGTTTTATGTTGCCGGATTTATGATGGAAAAACCGCTGGCAGAGTTACGGGACGATCTGGCAAAAATGGGTTTTGCGCGCGATGCGAACGTGCGCGAGTCGGAAGACCATTTAGCTGCTGTATGCGATGTTATGCGCGCGTTGATATTGGGCACTACGAACAATCTGGCTGATGCGCCCGCAAATGTTGCGGCGCAAAAAGTGTTTTTTGAAAAGCATTTAAAGCCGTGGGTTTTTAAGTGCTGCACCGCAATACAGGTTTATGAAAAATCGAATTACTATAAACGTGTGGCTGGCTTTGCTGAGCAGTTTTTTGAAATGGAATCAGAAGCTTTCGAAATACAGCATTAGCGTAAAATTTAATCCAAGGTAATACAACAATTTTCTCCAACGATATCAACCGGAGGCTCACCATGAGTAGCGCAAAAAATACCATCAACACAACACCAGAAAATAAAACAAACCGAAGAAATTTTTTACTGGGCGCAACGCTGGGTACTGCGGGTGTGGTGGCAGCGGCGGTCACGGCTACAGTGGCACCGGTTGCAGACCTTGTTGAGGTGTCAGCCGCACCGGAAACTAAAAAATCGAAGGGTTATCATGTCACGGCCCATATTGAACAGTATTACGAAACCGCCCGGATGTAGGCCAAGGAGACCGTTATGTTATTGACTAAAAAATCATCTGGTGTCGTTAAACCCGCCGTTAACAAGGCCAACGGTTTTATAAATAATGTGAATGCCGTACTGGGCACCGTAGACCGCCGTGCGTTTTTGCGACGCTCCGGTATGGTGGCGGGCGCGGGTGCGTTTGCATCGCAGTTGCCTTTTTCGATGGTGAAAAAAGCGGAAGCGGTGTCGCTGGCAGATGCGGTTGCGGCAGGCGGAAAAATTGAAGTCAAACGCACCGTGTGTACGCATTGCTCAGTCGGCTGCGCGATTGATGCGGTAGTGCAAAACGGCGTGTGGGTGCGGCAAGAGCCGGTGTTCGATTCGCCGATCAACCTGGGGGCGCATTGCGCCAAAGGTGCGGCGCTGCGTGAGCACGGGCACGGTGAATATCGCCTCAAATACCCGATGAAATTAGTTGATGGCAAATATAAACGCATCACCTGGGAAGAAGCGTATAACGAAATCGGCGATAAGCTGATGAAGATTCGCAAAGACTTCGGGCCCGATGCGGTGTATTGGGTGGGATCGTCCAAGCACAACAACGAACAAGCGTACATGTTCCGCAAGTTTGTCTCGATGTTCGGCTCGAATAATTGTGATCATCAGGCGCGTATTTGCCATTCCACCACGGTGGCAGGGGTGGCGAATACCTGGGGTTATGGCGCGATGACCAATTCGTACAACGATATGTCGAACACCAAATGCGCGATGTATATCGGCTCGAACGCCGCTGAAGCGCATCCGGTGTCGATGTTGCACATGCTGAATGCGAAAGAGAACGGTGCAAAGATGATCGTGGTCGATCCACGCTTCACACGCACCGCGTCAAAAGCGGATCAGTTTATTCGTATTCGTTCCGGCACCGATATTCCATTTTTGTTTGGCGTGCTGTATCACATCTTCAATAACGGCTGGGAAGACAAAGCCTACATCAACAACCGCGTCTACGGTATGGAAAAAATCAAAGACGAGGTGATGAAAAAGTGGACGCCGAAAGCGGTTGAAGAAGCCTGCGGCGTGCCAGAGGGCGAAGTTTATCAAGTGGCGGAAACGATGGCGAAAAATCGTCCGTCAACCATCGTGTGGTGCATGGGCCAGACACAGCATACGATTGGCAACGCGATTGTGCGCGCGTCGTGCATCGTGCAATTGGCGCTGGGTAATGTAGGCGTGGCGGGTGGCGGCACCAACATTTTCCGTGGTCACGATAACGTGCAGGGTGCTACCGACGTCGGCCCAAACCCTGATTCTTTGCCCGGCTATTACGGCTTGGCGGAAGGCTCGTGGAAACATTGGTCGAAAGTCTGGAACGTCGATTACGATTGGCTGAAGAGCCAATTTGCATCGAAAGTCATGATGGAAAAACCGGGCATGACGGTTTCGCGCTGGATTGATGGCGTGATGGAAAAAAATGAATTGATCGATCAGGAAAGTAACTTGAAAGCGATGATTTATTGGGGTCATGCGCCGAATTCGCAAACGCGCGGCACCGAAATGAAAGAGGCGATGGAAAAGCTGGATATGATGGTCATTATTGATCCGTATCCCACTGCGTCTGCGGCAATGCCGGATCGTAAAGA
>JANXWW010000277.1 GCA_025350945.1 Burkholderiales bacterium | reverse complement strand
GAATCAGGATTATTTGCGCGCCTTTTGCAGCGGCCTGACGCACGAGTTTTTCAGCGTTCGCGATATTCGCAGCACGATCCCATGAGCAGGCCATTTGCGTGGCGGCAACGGTGACGATTCGGGGCATTCAAAACCTTTTTTTGTAAAAAATGCGCTTTATAAACACTAGCATTGGAGCGGCGTTAAGAGCAGTGTTAGCTTGAACGGCGCTCCTGTACTAGAGTTTGAAATTAAAAAATCAATGAAAAAACAAATAAGCCACCCACACCGCCGCGACCACACCCGCAAATTCTGCGATCAAGCCAAACGTAATCGCATAACGAATTTTCTTGATGCCGACCGAACCAAAATACAGCGCGACGATATAAAAAGTCGTATCCGCCGAGCCCTGAAAAATGCAGGCGAGCCGTCCAACGAATGAATCCACGCCGTAGGTTTTCATGGCGTCAATCATCATCGCCCGCGCACCGCTACCGCTGATTGGTTTCATCAGCGCAGTTGGCAGCGCAGGCGTGAAATCGGTATTGAATCCCAGCTGCGTGAATACCCATGTAAACCCGCTGACAATAAACCCAAGCACCCCTGAATTGCGCAACACGCTTATCGCAACCAACATGCCGACTAGGTAAGGAATGATCGTGAGTGACGTTTGAATGCCACCTTTCGCGCCATCAATAAACGCGCTATACACATCCACTTTTTTACGCAACGCACCGACGATAAAGCCGACGATGATTGAAAATAAAATGAAGTTGCTTCCTACCTTCGATACGATTTCAATTTCAGTTTTGGTAAGGAAATTGGTGAAGTACCACACCATGCCAAAAATGGCGGTGCTAATACCACCGAGCCAGCTAATCACAACCGGGTTAAACAGATTAATGCGCTGCTTGATCGCCACTGCCACCATGCCGACCACGGTCGCTACATAGGTCGCGATCAAACACGGAATAAAAATATCCGAAGGATCGCGCGCGCCGAGCACGGCACGCTGCGCCATGATTGAAAGCGGAATCAGCGTGAGGCCAGACGCATGCAACACCAGAAACATGATTTGCGCATTGCTCGCCTCATCTTTGTTGGGATTAAGTGTATGCAGGCTTTCCATCGCTTTCAAACCAAATGGTGTGGCCGCGTTATCCAGGCCCAGCAAATTCGCGGAAAAATTCATCACCATATGCCCCGTGGCGGGGTGATTTTTTGGCACTTCAGGAAAGATGCGCGAGAAAAATGGCGCGATGATTTTCGCGAGCAAATTAATCGCGCCCGCCTTTTCGCCGACATTCAAAATGCCGAGCCATAGCGTCATGATGCCCGCCAAGGGTAGCGCAATTTCCATCACGCCGACCTTTGCAGACTCAAAGGTGCCGTCAACTATTTTTTTGAATATTTCGGTGTCACCCAAAAAAAGCCATTGGGCCAGTGCTGCGATAAAACCGATGATAAAAAATGATGCCCAAATATAAGTGAGTGCCATTGGGAATGCTTACTGCACCTTGATCCACAGCGGCGCAAATTTATTGTCCGCACGATGCACCAAACTAATATTTGCCCGCGACGCCCATGGCACTACTTGGCGATGAATCGGCAAAATCAGCACTTCACGCTGAATCAATTCAATTGCTTTATTAATCATTTCTTGACGTGCCGCTGAATCCATTTCGTTTTCAGCTTTGTCGATAAGTGCGTCCAGTTCGGCGTTTTTAAAATTACCGTAATTGGTATCTCCCGCCCCTTTGTCGTTCAGGCTGTGCAGAACGGGCTTCAGCGTAAACATCGCATCGCGATTGGTGTCCCCCCAGCCCTGCATGCACGCACTGAATTCCTTTTTCGGCGTGCGCTGAAAATATTGCGCTTTTGGCATGGCTTCCACTTTTACATTGACGCCGATACGCGCCCACATGCCGGCAAGTGCTACACAAATTTTCTCATCGTTCACATAACGATCATTCGGGCAGTGCAGCGTAAAGCCGAAGCCTTGCGGATAGCCAGCTTCGGTCAACAGTTTTTTGCTGGCTTCTGTATCAAGCGCGAAACGTTTTTCCAGTGCATCGGGTATGCCTTCGCCTTTTGGGTTGGGCAATGGAATGGCCGTCGGTGTTGCCAATCCGCGCATGATTTGGGTTTTGATCGCGTTCACGTCAATCGCCTGATAAAGCGCCATACGCACGCGCCGATCCTTGAACGGATTTTTACCCTTCACGTCGGAGAACAACAACTCATCACGTGCCTGATCCAGCGCAATCATGATGATACGCATCTCATCGCCCTCCCATACTTTCAGGGCTTTGTCTTCCTTGAGTTTGGCGATATCCTGCACCGGTGGATCGAGAACGAAATCAAGCTCGCCTGATTTCAGCGCCGACATACGCGTCACGGCACTGCCAATGGGTCGATATTCAATGGTCTCGATATTGCTCTCGTAGCGGCCGTCCTTGATACCCCACCAGTCCGGATTTTTTGCATGCGCGGTTTTCACGCCCGGCTCATACGACACCAGTTTGAACGGCCCGGTGCCCATCGCATTGCGCGATGCAAAAGTCACTTCCTTGGTGGTGAAATCTTGCGGCAGGACGGCATTGTTTTTCTCTGCCCACTTCTTGCTCATGATCGGTACTTCGCCAATTGAATTCAAGCCCACCGGATTGGGCTGCGCGGTGCTAAATTCCACCGTGTAGTCGTCGATCTTTTTTGGCACACCCGCCGGAATCGCATACGTTTTAAATTGCGTCGTCTTCGCCGCGCGCTCAAATGAAAATACGACATCGTCAGCTGTGAACGGCGTGCCATCGTGAAACTTCACATCCTTGCGCAAATACAAAACCCGCTTGGTCGGGCTGACCACTTTCCATGAAGTTGCTAACCACGGCGTGGGCGCCATATCTTTGCCGGGCTGAATCAAACGCTCATACACCAAACTATTGATCGACTTGGTAAATCCCTCATCCTGCCCGTGCGGATCTTGTGTGACCACATCACCGTTCGACGACCAGCGAAAATTTTTCCCTTCCGCTGCTGATAGTGGCATCGCCGATAATATAGCGCACACGAGAAATAAAAAACTGTATACGGAAAAATTAAAACAGACTCGCACACTCATAAGATTCTCCTTGATGGTTTCATATATCAGTACACAAATTATCATTTGTACGGCACTCGCTATACAACTTCCGACACATGATATATTTGGTATTACATTGGTTTTATTGTAAATGTTTTTAGCGCCGCGTGGATGCCATTGTTGCGCAGTTGTTGAAAACGTGGCGTTTGCGGCGCAGCCAAGGTCTTCGATTAAATTGATTACCCGCGATATCCAGCTACAGAAGTCCACACAAAGAACGCACCGAAGAGAGGATCATGAAAAAAAGTTTGACCGCCGGATTTAAACCGGATCCCCGCGATAATTCTCCGCTCTATCTTCAGCTCGCGCGCAAGCTCGGTGAGGCGGTGCGGCAGGGAAAATATCAGGTGCATGAGGCGTTGCCATCCGAGCGGCTACTATCGGAGTCGCTCGGTGTGTCGCGCGTCACTGCGCGCAAGGCTATTGACCAATTGGTCGAACAGGGCTTGATTCTGCGCAAACGCGGCTCAGGCAATTACATCGCACCGCGTCTGGAGCAACCATTGTCGCGGCTCACCAGCTTTTCTGAAGAGCTGCATCGGCGCGGATATGAACCCAGTTCGCGCTGGCTGGATCGCTCAATCACGCAAGCCGCACCTGATGAACAATTAAGTTTGGGGCTGTCGTCAAACGCAAAAGTCGCGCGGCTGGAACGCTTGCGCCTTGCCGATGATGTGGTGATGGCATATGAGGTCAGCGTGTTGCCACAGAGCGTGCTGGCCGAGCCCAAGGCAGTCAAGGCCTCGCTCTATG
This sequence comes from Burkholderiales bacterium, assembly GCA_025350945.1. GTDB lineage: Bacteria > Pseudomonadota > Gammaproteobacteria > Burkholderiales > Usitatibacteraceae > UKL13-2. Next base: position 74 of record JANXWW010000277.1, on the reverse strand, counting down.
AATATCTGACCAAAATCGGCCAGGCACCTGTGCGTGCCTTGCAACACATTCGCGCACTCAATGCCGATCCGCGT
>JANXWW010000373.1 GCA_025350945.1 Burkholderiales bacterium | reverse complement strand
TCGAGCAAGGCGCGCGGATCGCGTGTGGTGAGCGGCAGTACGCGGATGTTAATGTGCTGGGCGCTCGATTCCATCTGTCTAATCAGCGCCGGCACGAGCATCGCTGCGGTGGCATCGGCCATCGCCAGCACGAAACTTTGTTTTGAAGTGGATGCATCGAATGCATCAGGTGAAATCGTTGCCTGCAAGCCGGCGAGCGCATCACGCACTGTAGGCCACAGCGCCAGTGCTCGCGGCGTGGGGGTGACGCCATAGCCTGCGCGAACGAGCAGATCATCGCCCAATGCCTCGCGCAGGCGGCGCAATGCGTTGCTGACAGCGGGCTGCGTCATCGCCAGCTCTTCGGCCGCGCGTGTGATATTTTGTGTCGCCATGACCGCATCAAATATGCGCAGCAGGTTTAAATCCAGCGCGCTAAATCGTTGCGCCATCGCCATTCCTCCTATGAAATTCGCGCCGGCAATGCTTGTGCATTAGCCGTCGCTTCATCATACTATCAATGTTATGAATATAGTAAATCACTAATATAAATTAGATAAATATCTGGGTTTGGCCTAAATTCGATCCATCGAAATAACTATCTATTGAAAACAATTATGTCTGTCCATCTTCCCACTCACTTTGGTTTTGAGCGTCTCGCTGACGATAAATACGCGTTGACTACGGCGTTCTTTCGCACGCTATCGAAAATTCGTCTGCAGGATTTGATAGTGGGCCTCGTCGTCATGGCTGCCGTCACCATGACTGAACGTGTATTGGATTCAGCTCACACCGGTTTTGCACTTGAATGGATCGTGCTGAGCGCAGTTGCGCTGATCACCTTCGCGATGCTAGGCAAAGCTGTAGCCCGAGGCACTGCTAAAGTTAGAGCAGGGTTTGTTGCGTATTTAGGCAACTCTCGCGAGGCACGCGCTGAAGAGCATCTTTTATGGTTGGCCAAGGGTGATCGTCGCGTGATGGAAGATATTCGTGCAGCACATGATCGTCAGGAATGGGTTAGCTGAACACCATTTTGCAGGCAACTTGACCGCAGCTTCAATTGAGATTGCGCGGCAAATAAAATATTTGTTGAAATTTTTTGCCGTGATATGACTAAACTTGAGAAATTCTTTGCCCAACATTTAGCGCGTTGATAATTGCCTTGGTGCCTATGGTGACGGCGGCGATGAGCGTGTTCGCCATAACAGGTTGATCGCCAAACCGCCGATGACGAGCGACATGGCAGTCAGTTTCCATGCGGGCATTGATTCGTTTAGCCACCAGCTTGATGCGGCCATACCGAAAACCGGCACCAGCAGTGCCATCGGCGTAATGGTCGCCGCCGGATAGCGCGCTAGCAGCCAGCCCCATGCGGCGTATCCAAAAATTGAATTAGCGCTTGCCTGCCAGAGTACAGCTAACCACGTCGTTGTATCAGCGTGAACGAGGCCTTCAGTAATCGCCGGCCAACCTTCAAAGATGATCGATAGCAGCAATAGAGGCGGCACTGAAAACGCGCTCGACCAGACCACATAGGCGACCATGTTTATTTTCCCGGCGCGCTTCACCACCATGTTTCCGCACGACCAGCTAAATGCGGCCAGCAACATCATGGCAAGACCACCGATAGTCGTGGTGCCATCAGTATGGACAACAATAATGGCAATGCCGCTTGCGGCCATCACCAGTGCAAGCCACTGGCGTGGTTTAACACGTTCGTGTTCCAGACGCATCGCCAGAAAAACGGTAAAAAATACCTGCATCTGGATGACAAGTGAGGCGAGCCCCGGTGAGATGTGGCCTTGCATGGCGATAAATAAAAGCCCGAATTGGCCAACACCGATAAACATCCCGAATGCTGCAATATTGCGCCAAGGCAAATCAGGGCGCTTCAGGAAAAAAATCAGTGGCACCGCAGCAATAGCGAATCGCAACGCCGCAAAAAGTAGCGGCGGCAAATGCGTCAATCCTAATTTGATCACGACAAAATTGCTGCCCCAAATGGCAACAACACCCAGCGCCAATAAAAAGTGAGGCAACGAAAGCGAGGCAGAATTCATCCTGAAATCATTTGAGTTCGAAACGCGCAGTAACGTCGGTCGCCAATTGTGTAATCACTCATGGCGCTTTCAGCGGAGCGTGATCGACTTTTAGCGGAGCGCTGTCGATTTTTGGCAGAGCGCTATTGACTTTCTTTCCACTCGTTGCTGCGGCGGCGCTGGTTTTTTTGCCACTGGATTTCACCGCAGTTGTGGTTTTCACGGTGCTGCGATCAATCGCCTCAGTCGCTTTTTTAGTGCCGTGTTCAACGCCCGCGCCCACCTTTTGCACATCAATTTTTCGAGCGCCGCGCCCAATCGCCGTCCCTGCTTTTTCGATGCCTTTCGAGATTCCTGCACCCGCTTTTCCGAGAAGATTTGCGATGCCGTTTCCCGATTTTGTAGCACCCTCAGCCGCCTTGTCGCCGACCTTGCTCGCTGGACCTTTCGCGTGTCCGGACGCAACCATAATCGCAAATAAAAAGACCGCTAAAAATGATTTGAATATGCACATAAAGTTGGATTTACAAATTTCAAAGTGGTCTATGGGAGCGGCGTTTGGGACATTTATGGCTAGAAACGCCCGTTGATTCTAGGCCTTTGATATTTTTGACTAGTAAACCCGTCTCACCAACCGTGCCTCGTGCAAAATTGTCGCGGCTAGTTCTTCAATGCTTTTTGTGGTGGAATTCAAAAACGAAATACCGGCCTGATTCATGAGTGACTCCGCCGCCTCGACTTCCCATTTGCAATTTTCAATCGAGGCATATTTGCTGTCGGGTTTACGTTCCTGGCGAATGGTTTGCAGCCGATCTGGCAGAATCGAAAGTCCCCACACTTTCTGCCGCAGCGGCAGCAGCGCAGGCGGTAATTTCATGCGCTCCAGGTCTTCCGGAATCAACGGGTAATTCGCGGCCTTAACACCAAATTGCAACGCCATGTAAAGACAGGTTGGCGTTTTGCCGGAGCGCGATACGCCCACCAGAAT
>JANXWW010000355.1 GCA_025350945.1 Burkholderiales bacterium | reverse complement strand
TTCGAGTGAAATAGCGCACCGGCTGAGTCAATTGTTTTCACAATCTCGGCCTGCGCTTTCCAGATGTACATGCCGCCAAACAACGGCAGCGTGGATGCATACACGCCGTTGCCCATCACGGGATTGAGAATATCCTCGGTTTTCATGCCGTAGCGCTTGCACGAATTGAAGTCATCCATTCCATAGGCGGGCGACGAATGGACAATACCCGTACCCGTATCAAGCGTGACGAAATCCGCTAAAAAAATCGGCGAAAGGCGATCATAGAAAGGATGCTTGAATGTAATGCGTTCCAGCAATTGACCTTTTGTGGTGGCTAGCGATTTTCCTTCAAGCGCATACGTCTTTAAACACTCCGCCACCCGCGATGCCGCCAAGATCAAGCATCCGCGCGGGGTTTCGACCAATTGATAGTCAAACTCAGGATGCACATTAAGCGCTTGATTGGCGGGTATTGTCCACGGCGTGGTCGTCCAGATCACGGCAAAAATTGGGCCAGACGGAACGGTGGTAAGGCCAAACGCTTTTGCTAATTTGTCGCGCTCCGAATCCAGAATCGGAAAACCGACATCAATCGCAGTCGAGATTTTATCTTCGTATTCGACTTCTGCTTCGGCCAATGCTGAGCCGCAATCGAAGCACCAATTGACGGGCTTTAAACCGCGATACACATAGCCGCGTTCGAGCAACTTTCCAAGCGTGCGAATTTCGGCGGCTTCGGTTTCGAACGCCATGGTTTTGTACGGATGATCCCAATCGGCGAGCACGCCCAGCCGGACAAAATCAATTTTCTGCAATGCGATTTGCGATTCCGCATGCGCACGCGCATAGCCCTGCACTTCAAGTGGCGTGAGGTTCTTGCCGTGTTGTTTTTCGACAAAAATTTCAATCGGCATACCGTGACAATCCCAGCCCGGCACATACACCGCGTCAAAGCCCGCCATCTGCTTGGACTTCACGACGATGTCTTTTAAAATTTTATTGACCGCATGGCCGATGTGAATCGCGGCATTCGCATACGGCGGGCCATCGTGCAGAATAAATTTCGGCTTGCCCTTGGACGCCACACGAATTTTTTCGTAAAGCTTTTTATCCTGCCATTGTTTGACCCAGCCGGGCTCGCGTTTGGCGAGATCGCCGCGCATGGGGAATGGCGTGTCGGGTAGGTTCAACGTCGATTTGTAATCCACTTTTTCCACTTTCGTGTCCATCATGTTCCGATCTTCAAAATTCGCTTCGCATTCGCACAGTCATCATGCATTTGCGCGACCAATGCTGTTAGCGCATCGGGGCCGGCAAAATTTTGCTCGTCGCGGATTTTTTTGATAAATTCCACTTGCACGCGCTTGCTGTACAAGTCACCCGTGTACAAATCGTGTGAATAGTCGAACAGAAAGACTTCAAGATGGTGGCGGTTTTCGATTGAAACCACAGGATTGGTGCCGAGATTGGCGACACCGAAAAGCGTGTCTGCAGTCCTAGCACTTGTCCTCACCACTCCCTCGAGCCCGCGAGTTACAAGATTAAATTTTACCGCAAACACGCCCGCAATGGCAGGTTTTCTACCGGTGAGTGCGACGTTCGCGGTGGGAAAGCCCAACGTGCGCCCCAGCTTTTTGCCGTGCGTGACGCGGCCGACGATGCGATACGGGCGGCCCAGCATGCGCGCGGCGGTGATGAGATCACCTTTGCCCAGTGCATGACGCACGGCAGTGGAAGAAATTCGCTCGCCATTTGCGTCGGCAATATCGGCCATGGTTTCCACCGTAAAACCATGCGCGATGCCAAATTCACGCAGCATCCCTACATCGCCCGCGCGTTTGGCACCGAAGCGAAAATCCTCACCCACCATCAACCATCTCACATTCATTTTGCTTAACGCTGACATGAATTCATGCGGCGTTTGGGACGCAAATGCAAAATTAAAACGCGGAATAAAAACATGCTGCATTTCATTTTGCGCAAACGCGACCAATTTTTCTGTGACACTCATCAGCCGTGCAGGTGCCAATGCCGGATCAGATCGCAGCTTCGCAAAATATTCACGCGGCAGCGGCGCAAAGGACATCGCGGCAGGCTGAAGGCCCAGGCGGGACGCGGCGTTCCGGGCAGCGGTAAGAATCGCCTGGTGGCCGCAATGCACGCCATCAAAGTTACCTATCGCGAGCGCCAATGGTGCTGGTGGTGCTGATTGCGCGTCAAGTTTTCGATGCAATTTCATACCGCACGCTTGGCGAAATCACGCAGCCGAAAACCCATCACAAACAAACTCGCGAAATACACGCTGATCCCCGCCGCAATCACCACGGCGAGCTTGATCGATTTGTCCAGTGTGCTCATCTGCAACCAATCCGCATCGCTGCCCGAAATTAACCAGATCGCGCCGCCCATCATGTACAAGGCGACGCCAAGTTTGATAAAAAACGTGAGCCATTCTGGTTGCGGCGTAAACAATTTATCTTTGCGCAAAAAATAAAATAACAAACCTGCATTGACGCATGCGGCGAGACCAATTGATAACGCCAAACCTGCGTGTTTAAAGATGGGCACGAATGCGAGATTCAAAAGCTGCGTGACGATGAGCGTGACGACCGCGATTTTCACCGGCGTTTTAATATTCTGCCGCGCATAGTACGCGGGCGCCAGCACCTTGATGAGAATAATGCCCGTGAGTCCGACCGAATA
>JANXWW010000340.1 GCA_025350945.1 Burkholderiales bacterium | reverse complement strand
AGGCTTAGTTATTGAAATCAGAAAAGCCATCAAAAAACTTGACCTGACCCAACAAGAAGCCGCCAAGCGCATGGGCATCACGCAACCGAAAGTATCCGACATGATGCGTGGTGATCTTGCCAATCTTTCCGAGCGCAAGCTCATGGATTGTCTGACGCGGCTGGGTTACGACATTGAAATCAAAGTAAGGCCAACCAAAAAAGAGCTGGGGCAATTATTGTTGGCGGCTTGAACAAAACGCAAAATTAACGGGAATAGAAGTGCTTCGGGTCGCTAGTGCGGATCAAGCGGTGGCGTATTTTCGGGGTCAGTAGAAATTTTCTTTAGCTTTAGATAAGGCTCATTGAGGAAGACTTAATGGATAAGAATTGGCAGTCAATTTACATTCAGCTAGGCGCGCTCATTGCCGATGCGCCGACCGATTTGGGTGGTCCACTAGAGTTGTCTGCACAGTCGTTTAAGTGGCTGGGGCAGGCATGCACTCTCGTCCAACAACTTGGCGACACTGCCGATTCGATTATGATAAGGTCGGCGAGTGATCATTTAATCGGTGCGCTTCGAAAAACACATGCTCAACAAATCATGAGCATTGTTCACCGATCTTTCGCAACTGCGGAACTCAACGCGCCTGTGGCGATTCAAGGAACATTTGTGCCTATAGGGCATGCTTTCGATGCATTTTCATCAATAGGGAAAATAGTAGCGACCGCTAAAACAAACGTGATGATCGTTGATCCATATATGGACGAAAAAACGGTCTCAGAATTTGCCTCGCTTGTTCCCGAAAAGGTTTCGATTCAGTTACTAGCAGATGAAAAAGACCATAAACCGAGCCTGCTGCCTGCAAAGGCTAAATGGCTTTTACAGTATGGAAGTGTGCGACCTCTAGATGTTCGACTTGTATCCGGACGTGCATTGCACGACCGACTGATTAGTATCGATGGGACGAATATATGGTCGCTTTCACAGTCCCTAAATGCCTTTGCAACTAGAGCGCCCGCGACAATTCTTAAGGTTGACGCGGAGACTGCAAAGATGAAAATCGCGGCTTACAATCAAATCTGGCAAGTGGCAAAATCACTTTGAGAAGTATCATCAGCAACTGTAGGCCGTAAGGAGCGAAGCGTATTACGAGTAGGTCGCGGCGTATGGAAAAACCCGGAATGCGCGTTGCTCCTTCCGGGCTACATTTGCGTTTCGATTTTCATAGGTAAAAAATTGTAAGGCCTAATATCTGCGTATGTTTCAAGCCAAAAAGTGCTCAAACACCGCGCCAATGATTGATTTAAAAAAGTAATTCTGCATAAAAGCCGTCTCTAAAAATGGAGCTTGAACATGCCATCAACGACTGCAAAGACTTCGAAAAGCGCCGTTGATGCAATGCCGCCCGTAAAACTGCGCGTACAGAAAATAGAATGTTTTGTGAGCAGCGGAAACGTGTTCGCTGATTTGGGTTTGCGCAATCCCGAAAGCCTTAAAAGAAAATCCACGTTCATGATGCAACTCATGAAAGAAATTCGTCGCCTCAAACTTTCGCCAAGTGAATTTGCAGCGCGAATGGATTTGCCAGTGGAGAAAGCCGCGCGGATGCGGCTTGGTCATTTCGATGTTATTGCGGAGCGCAGAATGCAAGAATGTTTGGAGAAACTGAGCAGTGAAAAATAAGCCACGAAGTGATTCGCATCGCGCCGCAACGCTTCTGTGGTTGCGGGAGGATCGTGCTAACTGCGCGGGGCTGTTAGATGCGGCACGTGAAACGGGCGATGCTGGTGATTTGGCGGCGGCGTTGGGGTTGATTGCGGATACGGGCTTACCGTTGCTGGGTCAGTAATCGTAGCCCGTAAGAACCCCGGCAAGTTTTAAGCCGGGGGTATTACGGGTCGGTCGCGGCACAAGGTAAAACGCGGAACAAGCGTTGCTCCTTCCGGGCTACATTGCGGTTCGATTTTCATAGGTAAAAAATCGCAAGGCCTAATGTTGGCGGGTTTTTCAGGCTAAAACATGCTGAAATGCCTCACCAGTGCTAGAGTTATGAAATAATTTTGTAGGGCGCACTGACCCCGGACTTGATCCGGGGGATTGGCGCCGCATGCGAAATGTTGAGTCACATTCGGCGGGATTCGCGTTGCTCAGCCCGCCCTACACATCACATTAAAATTACCGAAAAATAATGACACCCTTCCTCCAATCTATCGCCTTCAAATTCGGCCCCGCTGAATACCTTGTGTTGATCGCCTGCGTGTTATTGGTGATCGGTTTGTTCACGTCGCGTACGGTCATCCACGCGATGGGTGCTATTGCTACGGGGATGTTATGTGGTGGTCAAGTAATTTCGGACACATCAATAGGTTTTTTGTAGCGCTGTCATTTTCTGTTCGTACGCAATAGGAGCCAGATTACCCAGTGCTGAATTCAGCCTTTCGCCATTGTAGAAGCTAACGATGTAGTCAGTAAT
>JANXWW010000307.1 GCA_025350945.1 Burkholderiales bacterium | reverse complement strand
GCTTTCATAAACGACACATCATCGGCAATTTTCGCATTCGCGCCCATGACAAAATCATCGAGTAAAAATTGGCGCACGCTGTTTTTGATGTCTTCCATATTGTTCCCTAAATGATTTCTAAAAAACGGCATTACGAAATTTCGATAATTACGATAGGCCAGTTTTTTTTATTTTGCCGGTATCTGTTTTCGGTAATTCAGCAACGAATTCTACAAGCTTCGGTGCCATAAAATTTTCCAGTCTTGCGAGGCAATGTCGAATCACTTCGCGTTCACTTAAATTAAATCCTTCGCGCTGCACAATAAAGGCTTTGATTGCTTGGCCGAGTAGCTCATCAGGCACGCCGATCACCGCGACATCCTGCACGCCTTCCAAACTATAAATTGCGTTTTCAACTTCGCGCGGGCTGACTTTTTCGCCACGGCTTTTGATGATATCGTCGCGCCGTGCGACGAAATATAACCAGCCTTCATCATCGGTGCGAAACAAATCCCCCGAATACAAAACCATCTCGCCCACATTCGGTCCGGGCTTCAATCGCTTCGCCGTTTCCGCCGGCTTTTCCCAATAGCCACGCATCACGTTGGAGCCGCGAATCACCAGCTCACCGGTGCTGCCATGGGGTAATCGATTGCCCGCATCATCAACCAACCACACCTCTTCATTCGGCATGCCGCGGCCAACGCTGGTGGGGCGAATATCGAGTTGATCCGGCGGTAAATAAGTGACGCGTTTACACTCGGTGAGCCCGTACATCGAATACAAAACTGCGTGCGGAAAAAGCGCGCGCAAACGGCGAATATGCTCCTCCGATAATGCGGCGGCGGTGTTGGTGATTTCTCGCAGCGCACCGAGATCAAATTTTTCCAGACCCTTTAAATTCATGAGCAGTGAAAAAATGGTCGGCACGCCGGGGAACACGGTCACTTTTTCTTTGGCCATCATGTCGAGCACTTTGATCGGGAACACAAACGAGCGCTCCAGCACCAGTGTCGCGCCGACTTTGATCGACATCAGCAATTGATACAGCCCGTAATCGAAGGCGAGTGGCAACACGCAAATAATGACGTCATTGGGCTTTAGTTCGAGATAGCCGCTGACCGAGCGCGTGGCCGACACCATATTCAAATGCGTCAACATCACGCCCTTGGGTTCGCCTGTGGAGCCCGATGTGTAGATGATGCTGGCGAGATCGCAATCGATGGTGGCGGGTTCGGTAATGTGTTGCGATATTAATTTGTCCGGATAAGGCACGCAGCGTGCGGCGACAGATGCGGCAAAATTTGCCGCAACGCCATTGACCACAATCGCTGCGATAACGCTTTTATTTTCCGCTAATGCTTCAACCCAAATATTTTCAAGGGCGATATCAGTAACGAGTGCAGTCGCCCGTGAATCGTTCAGTAAATAGGCGAGCTTGTCTTGCTTGGTCAGTGCATTCACGGGCATGAAGACCGCGCCAAGTGCAAGCGTCGCATACATGCCCACGGCCATCTCGACACTGTTATCCAAAAATAATGCGACGCGATCACCGCGCTTCACACCCGTTGCGCGCAAGGTGTGCGCAAGTGTGTTGACGCGCGCGTCGAGATCAGAATAAGTGTAGCGCTGGCCATCGCAAATGAGTGCGATTTTAGTGGGCAGACGGGCAACGGTATCGGTAAAAAAATCGTGAAGAAGCATGTGATGTTTGTTGTTTATTAAATTTAAACCCTTTTACTGGCGCGCTTTTTGGGGCATTTTTGCTCGAAAAAGTTCGCCAGTACTAGAGTTTGAGTTCGCCGCCATTCACAATAAATTGCTCATGCAACAGCATGGTGGAGAGTATCGCAACAAAGGCCATGTTGTCAGCAAAACCAATCGCGCGGCCAGCACGACATTTTTCAAAAAGTTTATTCGTGGCAGTCGCGTCGAAATATCCAGCACTAGAAATTTTCGTGATGCTAAAAAGATAGGCCACGTAATCGACTGGTTTGCCCGCATCGAAAAAACTTGCGCAATCGGGTGCGCGGTAGGGTTGTTTGGTGCGGGTGCGAACCGATTCCGGCAGCAAACCTTTCATCGATTTTTTCAGCAAATATTTTTCCGTGAGCCCGCGCATTTTGAGCTGCGGCGGCAGGCGATTCGCAAACTCGATCACGCGATGATCGAGAAATGGAAAGCGGCCTTCGATTGAATTTGCCATTGCCACACGATCTCCCTGCGAACATAGCAAATAACCGGTCATCAAGGTGTGCGCCTCAACATATTGATCGCGGCCCATGGGTGGCCAAGTGTTGATCTCGTTTGGAAGTGTTGCGAGCAGTGCCGCGTAGGGGTCAACCTGGCCGATCATAGCTTGCATGTCAGCGGAAAAAAATTGTCCAATGCGACGCGTCGTCGTCCAGCGTGGAATATGCGCGAAAAATGGCTGATCGCGATGCTCCATGCCTTCGCTAAAAAAAGTTTGTGTGAACGCGCGACCGCTTGCGGGAGAATTTTTAAGATACGGATAAAGCCGCTCAAGAATGCGTGGCCGCATTTTCGATTCTGGTTGCCGCGAAATAAATCGGCGAATTTTTGCCTCTTTAAACAAATCGTAGCCACCAAAAACTTCATCTGCGCCTTCACCGGTTAAAACAACTTTGTAGCCCGATTCGCGCACATGTTGCGAGAGCAGCATCAGCGGGGTGGGGGCGGTGCGAACAATCGGTGTTTCAGTGTGAAAAATGGTGCGCGGGAAGGCTTTGGCGATATCCGATTTTTTGCACTGGAGGGACGAATGTTGCGTGCCCAAAAATTTGACGAGCTCTTGCTGATGGCTGCTTTCATCGAATTCGGCGTCTTCAAATGTGAGCGAAAAAGTGCGTAACGGCGTATCGGTAAAATTGTGAATCAGTGAGGTGATGATCGATGAATCCAGACCACCACTCAGATACGCACCGACGGGCACATCGGCGCGCAATTGCAAGCGTACTGCATCGATCATCAGCTCGCGTAATTCGTCCGCGTAATCTGCTTCGCTGCGATATTGCGATGGCGCTACGTCGGAAAAATCCCAATCCCAATAACGATTCATTGTC
>JANXWW010000301.1 GCA_025350945.1 Burkholderiales bacterium | reverse complement strand
ATTATCGCCCTTGAAATTCGCCACGGTTTTGCGCTGACCCGTGGAAAGGTCTTGCACAATCACGGTCGATTTGCGGCTTTCAAACGACACATACGCGAGCTTGTTGCCGTCGGGCGACCATTTGGGGGAGCGAATCGGCTCCTGCGATGCCAGCACGGTTTGCGGATTAAAACCGTCGGCGTCGGCGACCTGCATTTCAAAGCGGCTGCCGCGCTTCAACACATAAGCGATCTTGGTCGAGAAAACACCTTTTTCGCCAATCAGTTTTTCATAAATCTCATCCGAAATTTTGTGCGCAGTGGCACGCAATTGCGACGCGGTGACCGTGTAAGAAATACTCGTTAATTGATTTTGTTTGCCGACATCAAATAATCGAAAACGCACTTCAAACTTGCCGTCTGCTGCGGGCGAAATAGAGCCAATCACTAACGCCTCGGCGCTACGCGACGACCAATCCACAAAATTTACCTGGCTGGGCTCGGATGGTAGCTGCGATATGCCGCCCGTGTTCACCATCTTGAACAGACCCGTGCGGGTCAGGTTATTGATGATGATGGGGGTGATATTTTGCGGGGCCGTCAGCTCATTGGCGAAGGGCACAATCGCAATTGGAATTTGGCGGCCCGCGCTGGTGGTGATATCGATAATGAGTTGCGCATGAGCATATTGCACGCTGGCAAGAACTATCAGCAATCTGGGCGCAGCGCTTAAGATCCGACGCAGACTATGGCTGAAAAATGTACACAAATTTTGAAGTGTCCGTGCAGAAAAGTCGCCCGGAAAAGTTTGAATGTCTCGAATCATAATTTACCGCTCGTGTCCGATATTAGCTATTAGTGAGCGTTCCGGCCCCAAAAGTTCCGGCCTATCAAGTGGTGGCCACTGCTGGATCCCCCTAATTGCACGCTCAATCGCCTCATCATACACGGGGTTACCCGATGGTTTGACAATCACCACGTCATTGACTGTGCCCTGAACAAACATAGATATCTTGACTTGAAGTTTCGGCCTTCCGGTAACGGTATCGGGTATGTTCGCGCGGCTCTGTATCAGCGCCACAACCTTGGCTGCATAGTCGGATGCCGCTGCTTTTTGCGCGGCCTGCGCGGCCGCCCGCGCCTGACTTTCCCGTGCCTGCGATGCCGCCTGTTCTTCTTTTATTTTGTTATCCAGCGCACGCTGGTTCAGCAGCTCATCGCGCTGTTTTTTGAGTAGTTCCTCTTTCTTTTTATCCTGCTCTTTTTTAGTGTCATCCGCCTTTTTCTTGTCCACCAATTCTTTTTCATCGCGCGCGCGCTTCTCCACAACCTCGCGTTCCTGCTTTAACTTCAAATCGATTTCCGCTTTTGTGGGTTGTGGCGGGGCTTTTTCGACCTCGGGTGGTGGCGTTTTTTTTTCGATGGGTGGCTCGACTGGCGGCGGTGTAGGAGTAGCAACAGGCGGCACAGGAGCAGGCGCATTGCGCGAAGGTGGCAGCGAATCCCACACTTCCGCCATTAGCGGCGCGGACGGTTTAACCTGCCACGACACGCTGAAAATCAATATCGCAAAAAATATCGCATGCACCACCAGCGCGAGGAGCAATGCCGGAAAGCGACCCCGTTCGTGACGTTTGCCGTTACGTGCATTGCGATGCTCTTGCGGGTCGCGTGGAGCAGGGCGGGGTGAATAGGTGGTGGCCATGTTTGTTTGGCGGTTAAGACAATTGAGTGCGGTGATATGCAGTCTCTCTCCCGTGAGGGCGAGAATACTTTGCTTCCCTCCCCCCTCGCGGGGGAGGGATCGAGGGAGAGGGGGCGTGCGCAAAAGTGAGGTTGACAATATTGTTTCGCAGCAAATTTAGAAGCATAAAATTCACAAAAAACCAATAACGGCGGGCATCTCCAAGGGATTTGCCTCGAAACCTCCCGCCAACACTAGACTTTACCTCGAAAAATTTTTGCGTCGCCATAACCCACAGCCTCACTCAAACACTCGGCTTCGCCAACAAACCAACGCGCTTGATCTGGCCTTTTTGTAGGTTATCCAGCACGCGCAGCACGTCCTCATACTTCAAATTTTTATCCGCTGAAATCACCACCGCTTGCTCCGGCTGTTTCGCTTGAATCGCGCGAATCGTCGGCAGCAATTGTTCGCGCGTGATGGGTTGCTCTTTGCCACCTTGTTGGCGATCCACCAGAATGATTCCGCCCGTTTTGCCGAGGCGAACTTCCAGCGGCGCGATACTCGGATTCAGCGCCTGTCCCACGCTCGGCAAATCAATCTGCCCTGGCGTAATAACTTGTGCTGTCACCATAAAAATAATCAGCAGCACCAGCATCACATCGATGTACGGCACCACGTTAATTTCTGCAATCACTTTGCGCGGGCGGCGCATTTGCGTGGCGGCCATCTTAGCTCACCGCTTGGCGTTGCAGGATGTTTGAAAACTCTTCGATAAAACTTTCATATCGATTCGCCAACCGATCAATTTCGGCGGTGTAGCGGTTATAGGCAATCACCGCCGGAATCGCCGCGAAGAGGCCAATCGCGGTCGCAATCAATGCCTCAGCAATTCCCGGTGCGACCTGTGCCAGCGTAGCCTGCGCGACATTCGATAATCCGCGAAATGAATTCATGATGCCCCACACCGTGCCTAGCAAGCCGATATACGGGCTCACCGAGCCGACTGTCGCCAGGAACGATAAATGCGATTCCAGATAATCCAGTTCGCGCTGAAAATTCGCCTTCATCGCGCGACGGGTGCTATCCATCAGCGCGCCAATATCGGAGCCTGCGCGGGTTTTCAATTTTAAAAATTCTCTAAAGCCCGCTTCGAAAATTCGCTCCATCCCGGCGGTTTCATATTTTCCGGAGCTGGCGGTTTGATAAAGCCCGATCAAATCGGTGCCGCTCCAGAATTCGCGTTCGAAATCTTCTGCCTGTTTTTTTGC
>JANXWW010000260.1 GCA_025350945.1 Burkholderiales bacterium | reverse complement strand
GCTTTCGCCACGCTAGGAGCAGTACATGAATGCAAATCCGAAATTCCTCGAGTCCACTGCCACCGTTGACGAAGCTGCGGTGCAGCCGCTGCCGATGTCGCGCAAGGTATATATCGAAGGCTCGCGGCCTGATATTCAAGTACCGATGCGCGAGATTTCGCAATCGGATACGCCAACGGGTATGGGCGGCGACAAAAATCCGCCGTTTTTTGTTTACGATACGTCCGGGCCGTACACTGATCCGAATGTGAAGATCGATATTCGTTCTGGCTTGACACCGCTGCGCGAAACGTGGATCGCGCAGCGTAATGACACCATTTTGCTCGATGGCCCATCGTCGGCTTACGGCATCGAGCGCATGAATGATGCGAAATTAGCCGAGCTGCGATTCAATTTAAAACGCAAGCCGCGTGTGGCAAAAGCGGGAGCGAACGTCTCGCAAATGCACTATGCAAAGAAGGGCATCATCACGCCGGAAATGGAATACATTGCCATTCGTGAAAACCAGAACCGCGAATGGATGCTGGCGAATCAGCCCGCGCAGATTACCAAACAACATCCTGGCCAATCTTTCGGTGCGAATATTCAATCGTTCATGACACCAGAATTTGTGCGCGATGAAATCGCGCGTGGCCGCGCGGTGATCCCAATGAATATTAATCATCCGGAAATCGAGCCGATGATTATTGGCCGTAATTTTCTGGTGAAAATTAACGCCAATATTGGTAACTCTGCCGTGTCATCGAGCATCGCCGAGGAAGTGGAAAAAATGACCTGGGCCACGCGTTGGGGTGGCGATACGGTGATGGATTTATCGACCGGCAAGCACATTCACGAAACCCGCGAATGGATCATCCGCAATTCGCCCGTGCCGATTGGCACCGTGCCGATTTACCAAGCCTTGGAAAAAGTCGATGGCAAAGCCGAAGACCTAACGTGGGAGATTTTCCGCGATACGTTGATCGAACAGGCCGAACAAGGCGTGGACTATTTCACGATTCACGCGGGCGTGTTGCTGCGCTATATCCCCATGACCGCCAATCGCATGACAGGCATCGTCTCGCGCGGCGGATCGATCATGGCGAAATGGTGCTTAGCGCATCATAAAGAATCATTTCTCTACACGCACTTTGAAGATATTTGCGAGATCATGAAAGCTTATGACGTAACGTTTTCGCTCGGCGACGGCTTGCGTCCCGGTTCAGGATTTGATGCAAACGATGAAGCGCAATTGGGCGAATTAAAAACGCTTGGTGAGCTCACTAAAGTCGCGTGGAAACACGATGTGCAGACCATGATCGAAGGCCCCGGCCATGTGCCGATGCATCTCATCAAAGAGAATATGGATTTGCAATTGAAGTATTGCCACGAAGCACCTTTCTATACGTTAGGCCCGCTCACCACCGACATCGCGCCCGGATACGATCACATCACCTCTGCGATTGGCGCGGCGATGATTGGCTGGTACGGCACGGCAATGCTCTGTTACGTCACGCCCAAAGAGCATCTTGGCCTGCCCGATAAAAATGACGTAAAAGACGGCATCATGGCCTACAAAATCGCGGCGCATGCAGCGGATTTGGCGAAGGGTCATCCGGGTGCGCAGATGCGTGATAACGCGCTGTCAAAGGCGAGATTCGAATTCCGCTGGGACGATCAGTTTAATTTAGGCCTCGATCCTGACAAAGCCCGCGAATTTCACGATGAAACCCTGCCGCAAGAAGGGGCAAAACTAGCGCATTTTTGCAGCATGTGTGGCCCACATTTTTGCTCGATGAAAATTTCGCAGGATGTGCGCGATTTTGCGAAAGCGCAAGGCGTTTCGGAAGCCGATGCGTTGCAGAAGGGGATGGAAGTTAAGGCGATTGAGTTTGTGAAGAAGGGAAGTGAGGTTTATCACAAGATGTAAGTCCGCGTTCTATCCTGAGCGATGAAATAAATATGGTCGAAACAACCCCAAGTAAAAACGCAATTGATCGCCTCGGTGATCGATTGCGTGTGTCAGTCACGCCGGATGATTTGCGAATGCTTAACGAATATCGCAATAGCTTTTCTAAGGCTTTTGAGGCTGTGTTGAGGCAGATTTACATAACTCACGGGTTTGAGGTAAGTAGACGACGTGGGAAATCGAACGTGGCGATTGTCGATAAGCTAACGCGGGAATCTATTCGTTTATCGCAAATGCAGGACATTGCAGGCTGCCGTATTGTAGTTCCAGATATGGCGCATCAAAACGCGCTGTCAGAAAAGCTCACCGCCTCGTTTTCCAAAGTGGAAATTTCTGATCGGCGTGTAAAACCGAGTCATGGCTACCGGGCGGTGCATCTGCTGGTGCAGATTGAAAGTCGTTGCATTGAAATACAAATTAGAACTCAGCTTCAACAACTTTGGGCTGAACTTTCAGAAAAGCTCGCCGACAAATTTGGTATTGCCGTAAAATATGGCGGTGGGGTAAAGGGAGTACAGCAGCAGCTAAAATCATTTTCTGAGGCAATTTATTTTATAGAAGTGATTGAGCCCGTAATAACCGACCCCTTGACGCAATGGATGCATGAAGACTGTAAGGCAGTATATCGAACTGCGTTAATAGAATTGTTAGCAGCTACGGAGATAGAAAATGATTTTCCTGATTGAATACGACAGGGCGCTTGGAACGCTTGTGCAGTTGAAAGTATTTGCCGACGAGAACATTACTACTGCTACCGATGCTCGCCTTGACCTTGAATTGGAGCAAATTCGGGCAAAGGTCGAACACGAAATTGTCATTCTTGAAGCCGAGTCTGAACAGCAGTTGCGCAAAACCCACCGACGTTACTTCGAGTCGATCAGCACGCTAGCTGATCCTGATGCATCAATACTCACGCGCGAGGCAGCTTAGGCAAGCCTAACCAGATATCGCCAAACACATTCCAATACAATAATTAAAGGTGCCACGAATTTTGTTGACACCCGAATCTGCCATTGAAGATAAGTGAAATATTGAGATTGCTGCACGAAGATGGCTGGGCCATTGTGGCGACACGCGGAAGCCATCGCCAGTTAAAGCATCCGACGAAACCCGGGCGCGTGACCGTACCCGGCAAGCCTAGCGATGATGTCGCGGTGGGTACATTGGATAGCATAATAAAACAATCTGGTTTGAGAAAGTGAGGCTGATATGCGTTACGCCATCGTGATCGAAAAAGCTGAAAGAAATTACTCTGCATATGTTCCGGATTTGCCGGGATGTATTGCAACTGGTTCAACTATCGCTGAAGTCGAAGGGGAAATTCGTGAGGCTATTGAACTTCATATTGAAGGCATACGGGCAGACGGAGATGTCGTACCTGCGCCATCAAGTCAGGTTGAATACGTTGACGTAGCAGCTTGATCTGTGTTGAAAAGAGTCAGCATCTTTCGGAAACGCGCAACGCTTTCCAGGTCAGCAAATCCTAATATTTTTATTCTTATAGAAGCAGCAACACAAGCATTGGCGACCCATTTCAGGCAATTGTGCCTCAGACACCCCGCCTATATTGGCTTTTGCATGTTGCCCTCAGAATACAAAAAATTTAATCGCAACATTCGGAGTGCCGCGTTAACCCTTTACCGGCATCATTCTCCAATCAACTCTGGAGCTATGAATGGCAAATTTTTTGTTTCTTCATGGCAGCTGGCATGGCGCGTGGTGCTGGCACAAGGTGCTCCCGCGAATGCAGGCGGCAGGACATCACGCAATGGCGATTGATTTACCGGGGCGCGGTCGTTCGCCGGCACATCCGTATGCAGTGAGCCTTGGGCGCATGGTGCGTGCGGCTGAGGCCACGCTGGCCCCGTTTGGTAAAACTACCGTTGTTGTACGTAGCCGCTATGGAATCGTGGCGTCGAGCCTTGCGGAACGAGCCCCCGACAAAATTGCACGCACGATTTATCTGGCGTCGTTCATGTTGCCTCATGGGAAGCGCGTGCTGGATTATCTGCCGGATCGCGATTCACTATTAGCACGGCGCGTCGATATCAGTCGTCTCGCACTGTGGGATTGGTTGCAGCCAGAAGTTTATCGTGATGCACTTTATGCAGATTGCAGTCCAGACGATATTACGCTTGCACGCGCACTGCTGGTTCGCGAGCCACTGCGCCCCGCGCTTGCCCGTCTAACGCTCACAGATGCGCGCTATGGGCGCGTGCCACGCGCATATATTCGGCTCACGCAGGACAAAGCCGTATCGCTATCGCTACAGGATCGCCTGTTGAGCGAAACCAAAGTTGATCGCGTGGAGAGCATTGACGCAAGCCATTCAGCCTACTTCTCGCAACCGGATGCTTTGGTTGCGACGATCCTTAAGCTAGTACGCTGAGCGCGCAACGACGGATACTTGGATTTACAAAAGAGACAGCCTATTTCCATGATCCACCCAACCAAAATCCGCGAACTTTTACTACAGCATTCCAGCAGTGAAAAGCGCGCGCCGCATCTTGCCGCAGCGAGTGGTTTGGTGAGCATTGTCAACAAGTTGTATGTGGTCGCCGATGATGAGAATCACCTTGGTGTTTTTTCTGCGGTCAATGATGCGCAGGGCGATCTGATTCGATTGTTTGAGGGCACGCTGCCTGAGAAAACCAAAAAGCGCAAAGCTGAAAAACCGGACCTTGAAACGCTCGCCCACCTGCCCGCGTTTTCAGGCTATGCGCATGGTGCGCTGCTCGCCTTGGGTTCGGGCTCAAAACCGAATCGCGCGACGGGCGTATTGCTGGGATTGGGCTCTGACGGTGAAGTAAACACCGCGCCGCAGCACGTTGATCTCAGCC
>JANXWW010000293.1 GCA_025350945.1 Burkholderiales bacterium | reverse complement strand
GGTGATGCGCGCAAATTGCAGCGTGCGACTTTCCACGCTTTCCATCGCCTGCACCGCGCGCTCGACATCTTCGTCCGAGGTGCGCAGCTCGCGCGCGACGAAGAGATCGAATTCATCCAGCACTTGCGCGAACAGCTCAACTCGCTCTTCGGTATCAGCCAGCAGCACTTCCACGATGCGGCAAATCTCGGCGGTGAGATGTTTTCCGCTCGGGTCCACCTGCTTGAGGCTTAATGAAATCGAGCCAATACGGTTCACCAGCATCCGCGCGGGATGGCTCTTGTGGGTGAAGAATGTGGGATCGCGGAGTGCGGTTTTCAGCACCAGAAATTGCAACCGGCCCAACTGCGCGCGCACTTCAGCGGGCACGTCGGTATCACGCAAAATAAATTCGAACAGCATCGCGACAATATCAATCGCCATCCGCTCCTGCACAGCATCAGTCAGCTCGCTTAGCTCGTCGCGCTGCTCCATGATGAGATTGCGAATGCTGCCATCCGGCATGAACATATCCTCGGCTGCCGGCGTTTCTTCGCGCATCAGACCATGCACAGAGCGGGTCAGGCGCGCGCTCGATATCGGCGTGGCGGGCCCATCAAAATCAGCCACATCTTCGCGCGGTGGGGCAACGCTATCAATACCGGTTAAAAATGCGCGCCGCAAAACACCACCGGCACGCTCGCCGGTGGAGAGCCAGGCCGGTGCGTGCGAGCTGTATGCAGCACCCTCTTCCATTGATCCGTCTGTGCTGCCGCCAGCGTTGCCAGCATGACCATAGCCGCTCGCCGGGCCATGTACGGCACTCGTCTCGCCAACTTCTGCGTTCATTGTGCGAGGTGACCCGCGCACCCAGTCGACGAGGCGATCAATACGTCGCTGCGATTGGATTTGCTGCGCCTGCACTTGTCGACGGGCTTCGGCGTGAAACAGCGCCTGCGCGTCCGCCTGTGCCTGAATCGCGGCCTGCGCCTGCGCCACTGCGTCCTGCTGGCCGCGTCCAATTGTCGGCTCTATACGAGCATCGCGCGATTGCGTGATCGGGCCTTCGTCAGGATCAACGCCGGTCGAGGAATTAGGCCCGTGCTCGGCGCTCTTGCGAATTTTCAGCCGCAATTCTGCGGCGATACCATGATGTGATAACAATTCGTTGACGCCGCTATAAATGTCACTCACGCGGAAAATCATGCACTCGCAAAGCTGATCAATCAAGGCCAACGTAACGTCGGTCTGCACCTCCAGCATTTCGGCAGATTTGCCAATGCTGCGTGAAAGCACATACGGGCGGAATGGATTTTCGCGCTCTTTGATATTTTCCTGATCAAACAACAGTGCGACGCGAATATTCAGATCGCGCAATTCTTCATCGGCCTCATCGCGAAATAGCTGGGTGATGTTATCAATTCGCAATTCGTCTTCAAAGCTGGAAACATCCACCAAACTCAAACTGGATGCCTTCACCTTGGCGGCGCTAGCGCTTTGTTGGCGAAACGTGCTGTAAGCGGTTTGAAAGCCGCGATTAAGCAACTGCTCAAGATTACGCACCGCCAGCGCTTTTAGCTGCGCGTTACGCGTCGTCAGCACCGTGCGCGCGTCAAGAAACCGGCGCTCATCCGCACTTGATCGCGCCTGATCGGCCTTGTTAAACAGCACTGTCACCGAACGATCAATGACGGGCTGCAACGATTCCGTAAAAGCGCGGAGAAAATGTTCTCGCGTGGCGGCGAGCAAATCATTGCGATCCATAACACCCTTATTTACGCGCGCCGTGCGAAAACGCCGCGCACTGTACCCTCACATCTGAAATGGAACTACGTTTTCATATCAGTATAGCGAGGCTGGACACAAACTGTTACACCAGTAGCGTAAAAATTGAAACCCACTGAAATCAGCGCAATCGGATAAGTCTCTGCTACGATCTAATTATAAATTTTCGAAAGAACGCCATGCTGCAAGGGTTACGTACCGTTATTTATCACGTCAGCGATCTTAGCGCCGCCACCACTTTTTATACGGACGTGGTGGGCCATGGCCCCTATTTTAACGAGTCATTTTATGTGGGCTTTAATGTCGGCGGATACGAACTTGGCCTGCTGCCAGATTACGATGGCGACGGCGATGGCGTCGCCACTTATTGGGGAACGAACGACATTGTGGCCGAGCACACAAGACTCATTTCGCTAGGCGCACGGGCGAACGATGCGATCACCGATGTGGGTGACGGCATCAAAACCGCCACCGTGATTGACCCGTTCGGCAATGTGGTGGGAATCATAGAGAACCCGCATTTCTCTGTGGATACTGCTGGGTAAACGCTAATACAGGTGGGCATCTTCAGCCTGTTTATCTCTGAAATGGCCGTGGATGTTAGTCTCTCGTTTTTCCGCACTCACACCTTCAACACCAGCTTGCCAAAATTTTCTCCTTTGAAAAGCTTCATCAGCGTTTCCGGAAAAGTATCAATGCCCTCCACGACATGTTCTTTCGAGACCATTTTTTTCGCTGACAGCCAGCCGCTCATTTCCATTGCGGCTTCTTTGTATTTTGGTGCGTAGTCGAAGACGACGATACCTTCCATGCGCGCGCGGTTCACGAGTAGCGATAAATAGTTGGCGGGGCCTTTGACGGCTTCGGTGTTGTTGTATTGCGAAATCGCGCCGCAGATGACGATGCGAGCACGCAAATTGATGCGCGTTAAAACCGCATCGAGAATGTCTCCGCCAACGTTATCAAAATAAATATCCACGCCGTTCGGGCAATTCGCTTTCAGCGCTTTTTGTACGTCTTCAGATTTGTAATCGATGCAGGCATCAAAGCCCAGTGTGTTGACCACGTAATCGCATTTGTCTTTGCCGCCAGCAATGCCCACCACGCGGCAGCCTTTGATTTTGGCGACTTGCCCAACTGTGGCACCGACTGCGCCTGCTGCGCCTGAAACGACCAGCGTCTCGCCCGGTTTCGGTTGCCCCACGTCCAGCAAACCCCAATAGGCGGTCATGCCAGGCATACCCAAGACATTTAAATAAGTGGTCAGTGGCGCAAGGCTAGGGTCAACCTTGACGAAACCTCTGCCATCCGTGATGCAATAAGTCTGCACATTGACCATGCCAGAAACATAATCACCGACCGCGAATTTCGCATGCTTCGATTCGATTACACGGCCGATGCCACCAGCGCGCATCACATCATTGAGAGCGACCGGCGGGATGTAGGATTTGCCCTCTTTCATCCAGCCGCGCATGGCTGGGTCCAGCGACAGATATTCCACTTTGACGAGCATTTCGCCGTCTTGAATTGGGGGCAATGTTTCATCGGTGAACGAAAAATCGCCTCGATTTGGCTCGCCAACAGGGCGCGCAACGAGACGAATGGCGTGATTAGTAATGATAGATACGGGCATGGCAAACCTCCGGGGTGACGGATTTTACGGCGACAAATTTGCTGCTGAAAAAAACAAACCGGCGGCACGAAGCTCGTGCAGCCGGTTAGCTGTGATGCAAACCACTCAATACGAAAGCGATTTACTTCAGATGTGCGGAAACCAATTTGGTCATCTCGAACATCGATACGACTTTTTTGCCACCGAACACGGCTTTGAGCTTCTCGTCCGCGTTGATCATGCGCTTGTTAATGGCATCCTGAAGTTTGTTCTTCTTGATGTATTCCCAGAGCTTTTTGGTGACTTCCGTACGGGGCATCGGGTTGTTGCCGATGACAGCACCCAGCATTGCGCTGACGCTCATAGGCTTCATGAACGCGGCGTTAGGGGTGCGCTTTACGGCGGGTTTCTTGGCCGCTGCAGGCTTTTTCGCTGCGGGCTTCTTGGCAGCGGGCTTTTTGGCAGCCGGTTTTTTGGCGGCGGGGGTTTTTGCAGCTGGTTTCTTTGCTACCGGTTTCTTGGCCGCTGCGGGCTTCTTAGCGGCGGGTTTCTTTGCAGCAGGTTTCTTTGCAGCCATGTAAATCCTCCAGTCTGTTGTTGAATTTGTTTCTAAACTAATCCTAGAAACATGCGACGGCACACTGATGTGTCATAGTGCAATTCCGTCTCACGGAGGCAAATATAACGCATTATTTGCAAGAGTGCGCAAGTGTCTGTCGTATTGATACAACTATATAAAAATCACATTTTTTTAACATTTATTTTTATCACCCCATTTGGCAGCAGTTCAATACTAAAAATATGCGGCAAAATTCTACTCAGGGCGCACATTTTTCAACATGTAATGCATTGCTGATAACGCATCAACTCTTCAAAATTTGTCTGTAATGAATAAACAAACAACCAATGATCTTCTTGCCCAGCTAAAAACCTACATCGCTTTTGACGCGCGTGAAGGAAAGTATCGACTCGATACTATCAGCTTTATTGAAAGTCATCGCACTCACTGGTGGCAACGCGCTACCCGCGAAGGCCACATGACCGCCGCCGCGTGGGTGTTGAACGCCGAACACACACATGCGCTGCTGCTGCATCACGCCAAACTCAATCGCTGGCTGCAGCCGGGCGGGCATCTCGATGACACCGATGAATCACCCGCACACGGTGCGCTGCGAGAGGCCATAGAAGAAAGTGGCATCGCGTCACTTTCATTGATGAGTTCCACACTGTTTGATGTGGACGTACATGCCATTCCCGAACGTAAAAACGAGCCCACGCATCTGCATTACGATATGCGCTATCTCATCGTGGCTAAAGATACGAGTGTCGTTATCAGCGACGAATCGCTGGGCGCGCAGTGGATGTCGATCAGTGAAATCGTCGCATCTCACCTGGATGAAAGCATCACGCGGCTCGCGAAAAAATCATTTCTTCTGGACAACCACACATGAACATTGCTGACCTGCGCAAAGATTACAAAGTGGCATCGCTCGCCGAAAGCGATGCCGGTGCCTCACCCTTCACGCAATTTGAAAAATGGCTGAATGAAGCCATTGCCGCCGAATTACCGGAGCCGAATGCGATGACATTGGCAACGGTAGGCAGCGACAATCGTCCTTCCACGCGCATTGTGTTGATCAAGGAATTCGACGCGCGCGGCCCGGTGTGGTTTACCAATTATCAAAGCCGTAAAGGACGCGAATTAGCCGCAAATAAGTTTGCTGCGCTGCAATTTCACTGGGTGGAGTTGGAACGCGTGGTACGCATTGAGGGCACGGTTGAAAAAATCAGCGATGCCGAAAGTGACACTTATTTCAATTCGCGCCCACTCGATTCACGCATCGGCGCATGGGCGTCACCGCAAAGTGAAGTAATTTCGTCACGCGCGGTGCTAGTGGGACGCGCAGCCGAATTCGCCGCAAAATTCATGCTAAAGCCGCCGCGCCCACCGCATTGGGGTGGCTATCGACTGATTCCTGATCGGTTTGAATTCTGGCAGGGCCGCTCAAGTCGGCTGCATGATCGGATTGTTTATCGATTCGATGACAGCGCATGGCGTATTGAGCGGCTAGCACCTTGAAGTTTGTAGACCTTAAGGCTTGTAGTAGTCAGGCAGCGCCTTCATGTAGGCGGGTAAATTCGGGTTCGCCAGCAGCCTAGTAAAAAAATCCGCATCGTCATTGGTCAGCAACGGGCTTAATTTCGTCTCTTCAAACGGCAAACCAAAGCGACACATCAACAACCGCTTCGCGTCCGCGGCTGTCGGCGGATCGCTCGGCTTGGCTTCACCGCACATCAACAAGTCGCGCGTGAATTGTTCAATCGAAACCCGCTTGGCGGTGTAGTCGACATCAAATTTCATGCCTTCCTGCAAGCGCGTCATGGTGTCTTTCACGCTCATAATCGGCAGCGCGGTATCAGGGCAATTTGGCGCAATAGCTTTCTCACGCGCCTTGTTTGGCCTCGCCAACGATTCCAGATCCGTAAATCCGCGCCGCGCATTTTGTAGCAAAATCGCATCGCCATACAGCGCCTCACCGCGCACAAAAACCAGCGCAATATTGTCCTCGGTCGCTTCAATTAAATTCCGATACGGGTCTTTGCGGCGATCATCCACGACGATAACATCGGCTAAAAATCCTGGCAGAATTTGCCCCAGCTTGTCGCCCCAGTTCATCGCATCCGCCGGTCGGCGTGTGACCATCTCGACCAATTCACGATCCGTGAACGGCATTTTTAATTCATTTTTATTCACCAAATCCGCCGCTTTTAATTCACCCAATATCGATTTGCTGCCCGATGGTGCCCAATCTGGCGCGATGCTGATGACAATACC
>JANXWW010000021.1 GCA_025350945.1 Burkholderiales bacterium | reverse complement strand
TTGAGCATTTGCAAATCATGTTTTCGCTCTTCTGGTGCCGCTAAAATCTGCGCCTCCAATAATCGATCCAGCCCGACCAAAGTAGGATTATTGCGCAAATCTGCTTTCACCAATTCGTAAGCTGCTTGCGGGCCATCGCTGGCAAGCGTGGCATCAAAAATTGCATTCAGTAAATCGAGTGCCGGGTAATGCTGTTGCAAGCCGCGCAAATCAGACAGACCTTTTTGCCCATCGCCTAAGGCGCGATAACTCTCCAGCAATCGGTCCGCCGCGAGTCCTAAAAATGCAGGGTCTTGCGCCTCGATTTTGTGCCACGCCGTAATTGCGCCCGCGTGTTTGTTCGCCTCGGCCAACCACTCGCCGCGCATCAGGTTCGCGCGCACGCATGCAGGGTCTGCCGCAAGTGCTGCATCAAGATATGTGTCGGCCTGCTCAATGCTTTCTTGTTGATGCGATTCAGTCGCCAGCTCGCAATAAAAATGCGCGATCTCTTTCTGATAACGACGTCGTTTCAATTGCGCGAGCTTGGATGTAGCATGCTCTTCGGGCGCACCTGCGTCGAGACGAGAAGCAGCATCAATGGCTTTTAACCAGTTTTTTTCCTGGACATGAACATCAAGTAACAGTCGCAAGGTCTGTGCCTGCTGTGCCGCTGTGCCTGTGCCCTTGGCGGCAAGGTCGGACAGGATTTTTGCGGTGTGATCGAGCAAACCAGATTTCTGATAATCAATCGCCAACTCAATTAACGCCGTGGTGCGCTGCTCAACGGATAACTCACCGCGCTCGGAAAGATTTTGATGAACATGGATGGCGCGATCAACCTCGCCACGCTTGCGAAACAAGCTACCCAGCGCAAATTGCAACTCCACCGCTTCGGGATTGGCCTTGGTAACTTCGATAAACGCCTCAATCGCTTTGTCCTGCTGCTCGTTAAGCAAAAAATTGAGCCCCCTGAAATATGATTGCGGCATCGCCCGCGATTCAACCAGCAACTGTTTCAAATCGAGACGCGCCACCAGCCAGCCGGCCACAAAAAACGCCAACGCGCCCATCAATGCCCACGGTAACCAGCCAAGTTCAATATTCATATGTGGCAATAAACAAGTGTGCTGGCAATTTGTCGCTCGACATCAGAGCTTGGGCATGGTGCTGTGTGGCGCGGGCGATGATGGCGGAAGCGTCGCAATTTCGTCGCGGGTTTTATGTTGCAGGGCGCGATTCAATTTTCGGATTTCGCGCTTTAAACGGAACATCGTCATCAGCGATGCCATTAATCCCAGCATCAGACCACCGCCGAAAAAGGCGAGCAACACCAGCGCTAACGGTGCGGTCAAGGTGGAATCCAGATAGCCTCGCAGCGTGATGGGATCTGCATTTTTCGCAGCAAACCACACGAATAACAGCACCACCACAACTCGGATAATCCAGATCAAAATTCGCATGGGTGTGAAAATCCTCAAGAAGCGGCGTAAATTTATTGGTGAAAATCATTGCCGCACAAATAATGCGCGCCTGACAGCCCACAGCCCGACAACCCTTATTGTAAAGGGGTTCAAAACACAAAACTATTTTGCACACGTATTTTGCCGACTTTAGTGCCAACGCACACTGACTTGCGTAGCATTGCGGTACTCAAAAAGCAAAATTAAAAAGCCAGATGCGTCACCACATCTGGCTGTTTCATTTTAATTTACGTCTAATCTCCTGAGGCTTGAGAAAGTCGTGGTTTTAGCTGCACCACAGGGTCATCAGGCAGTTCAAGCGAATCCACCCGCTCGCGCAATTCCTTGCCCGCTTTAAAATGCGGCACATATTTTTTGGGTACTTGTACTTTTTCTCCGGTCTTCGGATTACGACCGGTGCGCGGGGGACGATAATTCAGCCCGAAGCTGCCAAAGCCACGAATCTCGATACGATCACCTGTGGCGAGCGTTTCCGACATTGCATCGAGCATGGTCTTTACGGCGAGTTCGGCATCTTTGGGTGCCAATTGGCTGTGTCGAGCGGACAATATTTCAATCAGCTCTGACTTTGTCATGGATTTCACGTCGGTGACCCAGTATTCAAATTATTGTTATTTTCTTCGTTTAGAGAACTAGCAGAAACAAGCGAAACAAAAGCTGACAAATAATTATTTCAACACCAGCCATTTACCCAAGCAAAAAAATACTGCCCGGGTAAATGGAATATGAATTTATTCGCCTTGCTTGAGCTTCGCTTTCAACAGCGCGCCAAGGTTAGTGGTACCCGCATTATTCTGGCCATCATCAGCGATCTTTTTCATCGCATCTTTTTCGTCAGCAGCATCGCGTGCCTTGATCGAAAGATTAATGCTGCGCAGTTTGCGATCAACGTTAACGATCACGGCTTCGACTTCATCACCTTCTTTCAGATGGGTGCGGATGTCTTCCACACGCTCACGCGAGACTTCAGAGGCGCGCAGATAGCCTTCGATATCACCCATCAGCGTGATGGTGGCACCTTTGGCATCGATTGACTTAACAGTGCCCTTGACCAGCGCGCCCTTGTCGTTCAACGCAACGTAGCTATTGAAGGGATCGTCGTCCATTTGCTTCAAGCCGAGTGAAATACGCTCGCGCTCAACATCGATGGCCAACACAATCGCTTCCAATTCATCGCCCTTCTTGAAATTCTT
>JANXWW010000273.1 GCA_025350945.1 Burkholderiales bacterium | reverse complement strand
GGACGTGGCTAAGCAACAAAATTTGCTCGACCGCGTAATCCGCCACCAATACATGCACGGCAGTGCTGACGCCTTACGTCTGGTGCTCGATGGGCAGGATGTGGCGAAAGTGGAGCGCGAGTTGCAATATTTTGGCTACATCTCGAAATCACGCGCAATGCTGATTGCGAAGCTGAAACAAACGCTCACAACTCTGGCAGAACTCGAAGCTGGTGCGCGCGTCAAAAAGGATGAGCTAGCTGCAAATGCAATAGAACAGCAAAAAGCGCGGGCCGCAATAGACGAAGAGCGGTTTGCCCGGCAAAAAATGCTGAACCGGATTGCTGGCGACATTAGTAAAGGCCGCAGCGAGATTGGGCGTTTGAAACGCGATGAAGATCGCTTAAGCAAACTGGTTGATCAGATTACGAAAGAGTTGATTAGAAGTGCTGCGCGCAGAGCTGAACAACTGCGCGAGCAGAAGCGGGCGCAGGAACGTGCCAGGGAACGCGTGAATGAGTTGGAAAGAGAACGTTTGGCCAAAGGTAACATCCGCAAGCCTGACAGCCGCGTAGAATCAATATCGGCGGCGCCTGTGGAGAAAGTGGCCGATGCGGGCTTTGCAGGACTGGCGTTCGAAAGTTTGCGTGGAAAACTGAAATTGCCTGCGCGTGGTGAACTTGCCGGACGCTTTGGTACTCCAAGAGAAAATGGCAGCCTGACGTGGAAGGGCGTTTTCATCAAGGCCGAGTCAGGCCAATCGGTGTCTGCGGTAGCGGATGGACAAGTGGTGTTTGCGGATTGGTTACGCGGATTTGGTAATTTATTGATTCTCGATCACGGTAATGGCTACATGAGCCTGTATGGCAATAATGAAAGTTTGCTGAAATCGGTCGGTGAAAATACGCGTGCAGGCGAAAATATTGCGTCAGTCGGATCGACCGGTGGCGCGTTAGAATCAGGTGTATATTTTGAATTACGCCATGAAGGAAAACCGTTTGACCCTATGAAATGGATCCGGCGCTAAATTCCTGACGGTGATGGATAAGTAGCTGCGCTGTGCAACAAGATAAAGGCAATGAATATGAACGATAGTCAAATCAAACTTCCGTCACAATTGACACCGCTCATTCACCCGTCCGGAGCCAAGCTAAAAGCTGTGGGTCTCGTCGTGCTAGGTGCGGTGGTCGGCGTGGCACTCAGTCTTAATTTTTCGGCCACGGCTGAAAAGCAAAAGACCACGCTGAATCTGCCGATTGAGGAAGTGCGCATGTTGTCGGAAGTATTCGGACGCATCAAGAGTGACTATGTGGAAGATGTGGATGACAAGCGTTTGATTAAAGAAGCAATCAACGGCATGTTGACCGGCCTTGATCCGCATTCTGCGTTTCTGGATGCCGATGCGTTCAAGGAAATGCAGACCGTTACCACCGGCAAATTCGGCGGTCTCGGTATTGAAGTCGGCCAGGAAGATGGATTGATCAAAGTGATTTCGCCAATTGATGACACGCCAGCCTACAAGGCGGGCGTGAAGGCGGGCGACTATATTTTTAAGGTGGATGACGTAAGCCTGCGCGGCGTGTCAATCAACGATGCGGTTAAGCGCATGAAGGGCGAGCCGGGCACTGATGTCACGTTAACGGTATTGCGCAAGGGCGAGACCAAGGAATTGGTATTCAAAATTCGCCGCGCGATTATCGAGATTCAAAGCGTTCGCGCGCGCGCTATTGAGCCCGGTATTGCTTATGTTCGTGTGGCCCAGTTTGAAGATGCGACGGCCGAAAAAATGGTCCGCGCTATTAACGATGCCTACAAGCAAAACAACGGCACACTCAAAGGCATTGTGCTCGATTTGCGTAACGATCCGGGTGGTTTGCTGAATGCGGCCGTGGCCGTGTCAGCGGCGTTTTTGCCTAAGGATGCATTGGTGGTCTACACCGATGGGCGTGTGGAAGATTCGAAGATGCGCCTGACCGCGCGCAAAGAAAATTATTTGCGTAATTCCTCGAAGGAAGATTACATCACCAAGCTGCCGCCATCGATCAAAGATTTGCCGATGGTGGTGCTGGTGAATAACGGCAGTGCTTCGGCATCTGAAATTGTCGCGGGTGCGCTGCAAGATCACAAGCGTGCCGTAATTATGGGCTCGCAAACGTTCGGCAAAGGTTCAGTACAAACGATTTTGCCGCTGAACAATAATAGCGCGATGAAACTCACTACTGCCCGCTATTTCACGCCGAATGGACGCTCAATTCAGGCCAAAGGCATTACCCCGGATCAAACCGTGACCGATGGCACGCAGCGCCTGGAAATGCGTGAAGCGGATTTGGAGCATCACTTGATCGGCGATGATGAGAAAAAAGCGGCTGACGCGCTGAAGTCTGAGGCGCTGAAAACGGAAACGTTGAAGAAATTAAACGAGTCGGCAGCACCTGCGGATAAAACGCCACCCGAAGGCAACAAACGCGGCGAAGATAAACGCGCTGGCTCGCCCACTGCTGGCGCGGTTGATGCAAAAGCAGTTGATGTAAAAACGGCTGAGGAAAAACCAGTCGAGTACAAGCCGCTTGACGGCGCAGATGGCAAGCCGATTGATTTCGTCTTGCAACAGGCGCTGAATCATCTGAAGGGCTTGCCGGTTGCGGCAAATCCGAAAGAATTGTTAGCAGCAAATGCAACGGGCTCGGCTGTGAAGGTTAGTGCTGTCGGCGTAGCGTCTGGTGTTGCAAAACCAACTACACCCGTTACCAAACCGGCGGCAAAATTGGACGCCAAAGTCCCAGCAAGTAAATAAATAGTTTTAACACCGCGCGAGTGCCACTATGAATGACCGCGAATTACTGCGGTACAGCCGCCATATTCTGCTGGAAGAATTCGGGATTGAGGCGCAACAAAAGCTGGCCAACTCGCGTGCGCTCGTGATCGGCGCGGGTGGGTTGGGTTCATCAGCGCTTTTGTATCTGGCTTCTGCCGGTGTGGCTGACATCACGGTGGTTGACGGTGATCTAGTTGACCTCACCAATTTACAGCGCCAGATTATTCATGATGAGTCGAGCGTTGGTATAAATAAAGCGCTCTCAGCGGCTGCATCAATGCGTGCGATTAATGCGGATATTCGCATCACGCCTGTGACGGAGCGATTGTCCGCAGAAGCGATTTTTAATCATGTTGCAATCACCGATGTAGTGCTCGATTGCACCGATAATTTTGCGACGCGCCACGCTATTAATCGCGCTTGCGTGCATCATCACACGCCGCTTGTATCCGGTGCTGCGATTCGGTTTGATGGACAAATTACCAGCTTTGATTTTCGCCTGGGGACAAGCGCGTGTTATCACTGTTTGTTTCCTGACGATGCTACGGCTGAAGAAGAGCGCTGCGCGGTGATGGGTGTATTCGCGCCATTGGTAGGCATTATTGGCGCGATGCAGGCAGCGGAGGCGCTACGTTTATTAACCAACGTGGGCAACCCGCTCACACATCGCCTACAGATGCTGGATGCTCGTAACATGACATGGCAAATAGTGAAATTCAAACGCGATCAAGAATGTAAAGTTTGTAGTGAAGAAAAATTAATTTTCAAGGCGCAGCAACACAAGGAGAAATCGTATGAAACGATTTAGTTTAGTTTTGTTATTGGCGTTGGCCGCAGTAAATGCGGGCGCGCAGGTTCTTTATAAATATGTCGATGCTAACGGTAAGGTGACTTATTCTGACAAAGCCCCCAAAGCTGGTGAAAAGGCAGAGCGCATGCTGGCCGATACAACCACGAATGTGATTTCTTC
>JANXWW010000272.1 GCA_025350945.1 Burkholderiales bacterium | reverse complement strand
TGGCTTCCACAAAGCAACGAGGAGCCGCGCGATGAAGCACCATTTGAAGAATATTTAAACGATGCGCGTAATACACCACCTGCGGATTTGAAGACGGCGATTTGTATTCCGTTGAAGGGCTAAATTAGCCAGCAATTGTATGCCTTCTATCCCAGTCGAGAAGATCATTTTTGAGTCGAAGGTATTTTCCAATACGTGATCTCCTCAATTTATTTGACAAGAATTATTTTTTCGGTTGATAGGCTGCAATCGCTTTGGCAAGGTCCTCGTATTCTTCGCATTTCTTGCCGCAGATTTTTTCCAAGCGTGTGAGATGCTCTTTCGCTTTTTCGGGCTGATTCACTTTCAGGTAAGCCACACCGATATATTCATTCGCGCCTTTGTGCTCAGGATCGAGCTTGAGCGCCACGTTGTAATGCTTGAATGAATCATCCATTTTGCCCAGCCAGCGATTTGCATAACCCAGATAGTTGTGTGCGTCAGCGTTGTTTGGCTCGCGCCCGACCACTTTTGAAAATGAAGTGAGTGCGGCCTGCCAATTTTTGGCTTCAATTGCTTTTTTTCCCGCTGCGAAATCGGCATCACTCGCGTTCACCTCCGGCGCAGTTTCCGTTCCCGCCGCTGCCGCGGACATTGAAAAACTGGCAACGTACAACCCAAAAACCAACACGAAAACAATTTTTATCAAACTCAACATAGCCACGCTCCGTTAGTGAAACTACAAATTTATCGACAAAGACAAAGAATATTGTGCCGCAAAAAAAGCGGGCTCAACGGCGGCTGATGAAAGAACCGCGGTCAAGCCCAGACTATAACGGCGAATGCGCTTAACTAAATTCAGTTAAACCCAAGGTTTCAATTTCGCCTAGTTCCAGCATGCGCAATTTTGAAAGGTAGTGGCGATCCACACGCCAATCTTTAATCATGCCGAGCGCCAACTGAAATTCCTCATGGTGCAAATCAAATAACGGCCCCAATGCATAAGGCTCGTTGGTTTCAATTGCCCTAGCCAGACTGATCAGCACCTTGGCACCCGGCTCACCCGGATTTTTATAAATATATTTTGCAGCTTTCTTGATTGCATTCACAACACATCTCCCAGATATTTCAAATATTTTCCAAAGGCATAGATAATCTCAGGTGAGCATTGAATGTGCAATTGTCATATTTCCGTCTTGAACGCTTTAGCGATATGCTGCGTAATGTATTAATACGGGTATTAAATACGAGTATTAAATTCGAATTACGACGGTATCGGCGATGTCATCGTGAAGACATTTTTTGGATTGGCGGAAGATGAAAAGGGCATCAACGACACCAAGATACGGGCCAACTACTGGAACAAAATTCAGGGCTGAGACTGGCATGAGCCGTCTGGTTACGATACGTAAAAAATCGGCATTAGCACCACCAGTGCGAACAATTTTTATTCCGAGCAACTTCTTGCCGATTGACTGGCTGGTTTTGGATAGAAAATAGCCATTGACCAATATGTACATAACAAAGCCAAAGACTGTCACGCCCACAGTCACCATGTATTCGCCAGATTGAGCGGCGGATAGATAAGCAGTCCATCCACCAAAAAATGCGATGACCGGCACCAATGAAAAAACCATCATGATGAGGCTGTCAATAGTAGCCGCACCGAGCCGACGCCCCCGCCCCGCTAACTCCGCCTCATGTGGCGCACGCTGAATAGACAAATCCGCCTGTGGAGTAGCGTACGGATTTGAAGTAGGTTCTGTGTTTTCGCTCATGATTCTTCCCTTTTCGGTTATTAATGCTCAAAAAAATAATAGCAATTATTACTGAATACACATACAAGATTGTAGACGCAATGGAAGGCAAGTTGCCCTTTGCCTAGCGAAAATCGTCACCTTCGCTTACGGCGCACGTAACCGCACCGCTAGCGGCACATTACACAATTCAATATGCCCCGCTGGCACCTTGTACCAATCGCCGCCGCGATTGCGCAGCGCTTCCACCATGGCTGTAAACGTGGGTGTGTCGGTACGAATAATCTCAAGTTGGGTGCGATCCGCCTCCGGCACATCGGCAGCGACACGCATGGACTTGATCGGCACATATTGCTCTGGCTTTTCGTAAAACCCCAGTGCGCCGGTTCCGCGCGGCAGTACGGTCAATAGCGACATGCCCTGCACCACGCGCCCCACCAATGTAATATTTTTATCCAAATGGCGCGGTGAGTGGCCGGTGACCACATAAAGCTCCGTGCCGCCGCCGCTAGCCACATCGTTATCGCGACCCACCCCAACGGTACCGGTGCAATGCGCCAGCCAGGTGTTGGCGGATTTTGCATCGCGCGCTGAGTGAAAACCGTTTGAAAATCCCACCTGTTTTGCATAACCGTCGATATCCGGCAGGCGCGTAAAAGGAATAGGAATCTCTTTATTTACGGGCACGCTAAATTCTGGCGGCAAATTTTTCTTCGCTTTTTGCGGCGTCTTCTTTTCTGTCGGATCGCCCCATTGCACCACATAATTTTCCTGCACGCGCATGATGACCAGACCATCGAAATAGCCTTCGCGCACCAGCGCCTTGATGTTGGCCGCATGCAGCGGCGCGAACTGCGGTGCCAGCTCTA
>JANXWW010000185.1 GCA_025350945.1 Burkholderiales bacterium | reverse complement strand
GCGTGCGCGGTGCGCACCCTACACGCGCCATTCCGCTCCGGAATCTCAAGCCAATCCAGAATGAGGGTATACGAGGTCTATTGATTGCGAAGCAGGCGACTAGAGTCGCACTTCAATGCCGCGTGAGGCCATCAACTGCTTGGCCTGCTGCACGGTGAATTCGCCGTAGTGAAAAATGCTCGCCGCGAGTACGGCGTCGGCGTGGCCGAGTGAAATGCCGTCGGCCAGATGTTCGAGATTGCCGACACCGCCGCTGGCAATCACCGGGATGTCGAGCGCGTCGGCAAACGCGCGCGTGAGTTCGAGATCGAAGCCAATGCGCGTGCCGTCGCGATCCATACTCGTCAACAGAATTTCCCCGGCGCCGAGACGCTGCAGTTCGCGTCCCCATTCGATCGCATCAAGGCCGGCCGGCTTGCGTCCGCCATGCGTAAAAACCTCCCAGCGCGGCGGGCCGTCGCCAGGCATGCGCCGTGCGTCCACCGCACCGACGATGCATTGTGCGCCGTAACGCGCGCTCGCATCCGCAACCAGTTGCGGATTTTGCACTGCCGCGGTGTTTATGCTGACTTTGTCGGCGCCCGCATTGAGCAAACGCCGCACATCCGCCACCGTGCGCACGCCGCCACCGACGGTCATGGGAATAAATACCTGCGCCGCGACGGCTTCGATAATCGGCAGAATGAGGTCGCGCTCGTCGCTGCTCGCCGTAATGTCGAGAAAGGTCAGTTCGTCGGCGCCCTGCTCGTCGTAACGCGCGGCGACTTCGACCGGATCACCGGCATCGCGCAAGCCGACAAAATTGACGCCTTTGACCACTCGGCCGGCTTTGACGTCGAGACAGGGAATGATGCGTTTGGCCAGCATGCAGGATGAGGATCAAGGATTCAGAATTGAGCATTCAGCGCAGAAAAACAGGTTTGCTGAATTCTCAATCCCGGGTCCTGAATCCTATTTTTTCTTCGCTGAAAGTTTGTCGGCGAGTTTCTGCGCGGCGGCAAAATCAAGCGTGCCCTGATAGACCGCGCGGCCGGTGATCGCGCCCATGATGC
The DNA here is from genome assembly GCA_025350945.1 of Burkholderiales bacterium. Classification (GTDB taxonomy): domain Bacteria; phylum Pseudomonadota; class Gammaproteobacteria; order Burkholderiales; family Usitatibacteraceae; genus UKL13-2. The sequence goes on along the minus strand of JANXWW010000185.1, from coordinate 22,186 downwards.
CTTCATCTTCCACGGCCATCAGGCGTTTCACGTCTTCAATATCATTCAAACCGCCGCTGGCAATCACTGGAATCGTCAGCGCTTGGGCGAGCTTTACAGTGGCCTCAATATTCACGCCAGTCATCATGCCGTCGCGGCCAATGTCGGTATAGAGCACCGCCTCCACGCCGTAATCCTGAAAACGCACCGCGAGATCAATTACGTCGTGGCCCGTTAATTTTGACCAGCCATCGGTCGCGACTTTGCCTTCTTTGGCATCGAGCGCGACGATAATGTGGCCGGGAAAAGCGTCACATGCTTCATGCAGAAAACCGGAAATTTTTACTGCCGCCGTGCCGATCACGATGTAGGTCACGCCGCTATCGAGGTAGCGCTCAATGGTATCGAGATCCCGTATGCCGCCGCCGAGCTGGATCGGCATATCGTCGCCCACCGCCGCGATAATTTCTTTCACCACTTTTTCGTTTTTCGGCTTGCCCGCGAATGCCCCATTCAGATCCACCACATGCAAGCGCTTGGCACCCATCTCAAGCCATTTCAGTGCGGTTTCGCCTGCATTGTTTGAGAACACGGTGGCGGACGCCATTTCGCCTTTTTCAAGACGCACGCATGCACCGTCTTTGATGTCGATTGCCGGAATGATTAACATGATGGGTGTGGGTTAGTTGCGGAGCAGGAAAAGAGGAAAAGTAATTACGGATTCCAGTGGAGGAAATTTTCGTATAACTTCAAACCGGCATGGTGACTTTTTTCAGGATGAAATTGCGTGCCAAAAATATTATCACGCCCAATCGCTGCCGTGAATTCGCCACCGTAATTTGTAAGTGCGGTGGTGACGTTGTTGGCGCTATTTGTAGCAAAATCGATGGGTGCGCAAAAGTAACTATGCACGAAATAAAAACGCTCTGCATCGACGATGCTTTTGAACAATGCATGCTGTTGAGTTTGCACCACTTCGTTCCAACCCATATGCGGGACTTTTAGCGTTCGATCTGTAGGACGAAATCGCACCACGCGCCCCGCGAAAATACCAAGGCCGGGCGTATTGCCTTCTTCCGAAACATCAAACAGCATTTGCATGCCAACACAGACGCCGAAAAACGGTTTGGCAGCTGCACTTTCACGCACCGCATCTTCCAAACCACTTTCACGCAGATAGCGCATGCAATCCGGCATCGCACCCTGGCCGGGGAATACGATGCGATCTGCATCGCGTACGGCTTGTGGTGAAGATGAAATCGACACATCAAACGCAAGATTACGTTTGCGCACCACAAATTCAAATGCCTTCGCCACCGAGCGAAGATTGCCCATTCCGTAATCGACAACGACGAGTTTTTGCATGTTGAAAACGTGTTGCTACAACGAACCTTTGGTCGACGGCAGAATCCCCGCCGCGCGCGGATCAAGCTCGCAGGCCATGCGCAGCGCACGACCAAACGCCTTAAAAATCGTCTCGGCCTGATGATGCGAATTCACGCCGCGAATATTGTCGATGTGGATCGAAGCAAGCGCGTGATTAACGAAGCCCTGAAAAAATTCGATAAACAAATCGACATCAAATTCGCCCACGCGCGCACGGGTGAAATTGACGTGATAACTCAATCCCGGACGGCCCGACAGATCAATCACCACTCGCGATAGCGCCTCATCTAACGGCACATAGGCGTGACCGTAACGTACGATCCCCATCTTGTCGCCCAGGGCCTTTGCAATCGCCTGGCCGAGCGTGATGCCGACATCTTCCACTGTATGATGCGCGTCGATATGCAAATCGCCGGTTGCTTTTAATTCAATATCGATTGCGCCATGACGCGCAATTTGATCGATCATGTGATCGAGAAACGGGATACCGGAATCAAGTTTTGACAGCCCTTTGCCGTCGAGATTGACGATGACGCGGATTTGAGTTTCTCGGGTGTTGCGGGTAATGTCGGCGGTTCTCATGGTTTCAAGTTTTAAACAGGTTCACATAATGCGGAAATCATCGCATCATTTTCGGTGGATGTGCCGATAGTGAGTCTTAGCGTATTCGCTAACAAAGCATGTGACGCACTCGGATTCTTCACCAATATTTTACGCGAGAGCAGGGCAGAAAAAACGCGACTTGCATCGGTGACGCGTATGAGCAAGAAATTGGCTTGTGATGGAAACACCTTGATGCCGGGAATCGTGCGCAAAGACAGCGCCAAACGTGTGCGCTCAGCCGTAATTAATGTCGCCTGATCCAGCAACGCATCGTAGTGTTCCATCGCGAAGGTGGCCGCGGCCTGCGTCAAAATATTAATGTTGTACGGCAGCCGCAATTTATCGAATTCCTGTAGCCAATTACGCGGGCCAATCAGCATGCCCAAGCGCGCACCGGCGAGCCCCAGCTTCGATACCGTGCGCATTAAAACAACATTCGGATATTTAGCGATGTCATGCAAAAACGATTCGTGGGAGAACGCGAAATAGGCTTCATCAATCACCACGAGGCCGTTGTTTTTCTCGCAGGCGGTGATGATGCGCTTGATGGCACCACGGGCAAATAAATTGCCGGTCGGATTATTCGGGTACGCGATAAATATCACCGCCGGTTTTTCGCGGGCAATCGCCGCCAGCATCGCCTCAACGTCAATTTCAAAATCCGGCTTTAACGGCACGCCAACGTACTTCAATCCACAAAAAGTCGCGATCATTTTGAACATCACAAACGCGGGCTCAACAGACAACAAAGTTGCACCGGGTTTGGCCAATGCCATTGCGATGATCTGAATAATTTCATCCGAACCATTGCCAAACAAAATATCCAATTCAGCCGGGATGTTCATCGCGTCACGAATTGCGGTCTTTAGTTCAGTGGCATCGGCACTCGGATAACGATTAAGCGATGCCTTGGAAAGCCGCGCCAGCAGGGCATCTTGAAGGTGCGCCGGAAAATCGTAGGGGTTTTCCATCGCGTCCAGCTTGATAAAACCGGCGCTGGGCTGCACGTGATAGGCGGACAGCGCCGAAATTTCGGCGCGAATAATATCGTTCGGTTTCATTCACTAATTAACACGAAAATCAGCGGATTGCGCATGTGCTTCCAAGCCCTCTGCGCGCGCAAGTGTGGTGGCGACGCGGCCGAGCGTTTGCGCGCCTTCGCGTGAGACGTGAATAATCGAAGAACGCTTTTGAAAATCGTAAACGCCGAGCGGCGACGAGAACCGCGCGGTGCGCGAGGTTGGTAAAACATGATTCGGCCCAGCGCAATAATCGCCCAGTGATTCGGATGAAAAAATACCCATAAAAATCGCACCAGCGTGGCGGATTTTTGGCCGCAATGATGCAGGATCCGCCACCGATAATTCCAGATGCTCAGGCGCAATCCGGTTTGAAATTTCACACGCTTCGTCTAGGTTACGCACCTGAATGAGCGCGCCGCGATTCGATAGAGATGCGCGAATAATCTCGGCGCGTGGCATGTTGGCGAGCAGTTTTTCCATGCTGGCCGCGACCTGCTCAATGTAGGCGGCATCAGGGCACAGCAAAATCGATTGCGCAATTTCATCGTGCTCGGCTTGCGAAAATAAATCCATCGCGATCCAATCCGGATTGGTTTTGCCGTCTGCAATCACCAGAATTTCCGAAGGCCCGGCGACCATATCGATGCCGACCTGGCCAAATACAAATCGCTTCGCGGCGGCCACAAATGCATTGCCCGGCCCAACGATTTTATCGACTGCGGGCACCGTCGCCGTGCCGTAGGCGAGTGCGCCAATCGCTTGTGCACCGCCAATGCGAAATACGCGATCCACACCGGCCAATGCGGCCGCGGCAAGCACGGTTTGATTGATGATGCCGTCCGGTGTGGGCGTGACCATGATGAGCTCGCCCACACCAGCCACCTTCGCCGCAATCGCATTCATCAATACCGAACTAGGATACGCTGCCTTGCCGCCAGGCACATAAAGCCCGGCGCGATCCAGCGCGGTAATTTGTTGGCCGAGCACCGTGCCATCGGCTTCGGTGTACTGCCAGGATGATTGCAATTGATGTTCGTGGTATGTGCGAATGCGCTTGGCAGCGATGTCGAGTGCCACGCGCACATCGGCGGGTAAATTGGCAAGTGCTGATTGCAAATCATGCTGACTGATTTCGAGTGCTGCGGCTGATACGGGTGTCCAGCGATCAAAACGTGTTGTCGTGTCGAGTAAAGCCGCATCGCCGTGCTCACGAACGTTCGCCAAAATTTCGCGGGCGATAGTTTCCACTTTCGGATCTTGCGCGGATTCGAAGGCGAGCAGTTTGCCGAGATCAACCTCGAAGGTGGCACTGATGGAACTTAATTTTTTGATGTTTAACATGGTAGTGAATTATATAAACCCTAGGCGGAGCGGGCTTCGCAGAGCAATTTAGCCTTGAAATGCGCGCCAATACTAGGGTTTAAATTGTGAAAATGCTTATTGAATCGCGCGCTCAAAAGCCTCAATCATCGGCTGAATCTGATCGCGCTTTAATTTCAAGGCCGCCCGATTCACGATCAGACGACTTGAAATTGGCATAATTTCCTCCACCGCCATTAATTTATTCGCCTTTAACGTATTGCCGGTCGAGACCACATCCACAATCGCATCGGCGAGTCCCGTCAACGGGGCTAACTCCATCGAGCCGTAGAGCTTGATCAAATTAACGTGCATGCCTTTTTTCGCAAAATGTTCGCGCGCGATGTGCACGTATTTGGTGGCGACATTTAAACGCGCGCCGCTTTTTACGACAGCAACGTAATCAAAACCTTCGCGTACGGCAACCATCATTTTGCATGTGCCGATTTGTAAATCGAGTGGCTGATATAGACCCATGCAGTCCGATTCCAGCAACACATCCTTGCCTGCCACGCCTAAATCCGCCGCGCCATATTGCACATAGGTGGGTACGTCGGAGGCGCGAACGATCACCAGTTTTACCTCGGCTCGATTGGTGTCGAGGATGAGCTTGCGCGATTTTTCCGGGTCGTCCAGCGGCGTAATGCCAGCCGCATTCAGCAGCGGCAAAGTGTCAGCAAAAATCCGGCCTTTGGATAAGGCGATGGTAATCATTGGCTGCTAACCAGGCACGCGGGCTTGCCACTCTGCGGGCGTGAGCGTCTGCATCGACAGCGCGTGAATTTCTTCGCGCATGCGGTCGCCCAGCGCGCCGTAGACGACCTGATGGCGCTGCACGCGTGATTTACCCTCGAATGCGGCGCTAACAATAACGGCCTGAAAATGTGCACCATCGCCATCAATCGCGAGATGCGTGCAATCCAGTTTTTCGTTTAGATAACCTTCAATTTGCTCAGGGGTAACCATGGCGTTCTCGATATTTATTGTCTTAATTTGTAGCCTGATTTTAACAGCCATACCGCGCCCGCCGATAAGCACGCAAATGCACCCAGCGCGACTGAAAATGACAGCCATACCGAGACATCCGATTTGCCGAAAAACCCGAAGCGGAAACCGTCGATCATGTAAAAAAACGGATTGAAATGCGATAGCGTTTGCCAAAAGGCGGGCAGTGAGTGAATTGAATAAAACACGCCGGATAAAAACGTGAGCGGCATGATGATGAAATTCTGGAACGCGGCGATTTGATCAAATTTGTCCGCCCACAATCCCGCGATGATGCCAAGTGCGGCCAGCATGGCGCTGCCCAAAAACGCAAACACGAGTATCCACGCGGCGTTATAAACCGGAATATGCGCCATGAAAATGCCAACCAGAAACACGCCTAATCCCACCGCAAGCCCGCGCACGGTCGCTGCAATCACATAGGCGAAATAAAAATTCCAGTGCGACAGCGGCGGCAGCAAAATAAATAAAATATTGCCGGTGATTTTCGACTGAATCAGCGATGACGAGGTATTGGCAAATGCGTTTTGCAGCATCGTCATCATCGCCAGACCGGGAATCAAAAATTGCTCGTTGGTCACGCCGGGAAAGGCCGCATTTGAGCCTGCCATCACGTGCGCGAAGATCAGCAAATATAAGAGTGAAGTGAGCACCGGTGCTGCCACAGTTTGGAACGCGACTTTCCAGAAGCGCAAAATTTCTTTGCGCAGCAGGGTTTGAAAGCCGATCATGCTGCCGGTCCTAAAGTTTGCTCACCGCGCATGATCTTTACAAACACGGCTTCCAGTTCCGGCTCGGTCACCTCGAGATTGGAAATCACGGCACCCGATTCGCGCAGGCGTGCCAGCAGTGTTTCCACTTCGTTGTAATCGTGAATTTCGAATTGATGCCAAGCACCGGATTGTTTGCTGCGAAGCGGCACGAGCGACACGGGCAATTCACTTTCCAGTTTCACGCGCAACACGCGTTCGGAGAATGCATTGAGCAAATGTTCGGTGGTGTCCAGCGCCACGATCTTGCCTTCTTTCATCATCGCGATCCGTGAGCACAGTTGTTGTGCTTCTTCCAGATAATGTGTGGTCAGCAAAATGGTGTGGCCTTTGGTGTTTAGCTCGCGAATAAAGCTCCACAAGGTTTGGCGCAATTCCACATCCACGCCTGCGGTCGGCTCGTCCAGCACAATCACCGGCGGGCGATGCACCAGAGCTTGCGCGACCAGCACACGACGTTTCATGCCGCCGGAAAGTTGACGCATGTTTTTATCGGCTTTGTCAGTCAGCGATAGTTTGGCGAGCAGTTCATCAATCCATGCATCCAGTGCTGCCGAGCGTGCAATGCCAAAATAGCCTGCCTGAAAACGCAGCGTTTCGCGCACCGAAAAAAATGGATCGAAGACAATTTCTTGCGGCACAATACCGAGCGCTAAACGCGCTGCCTGATAGTCGTTCACCACATCATGGCCCATCACGCGCAGCGTGCCTGCGTTGGCGCGCGTGAGACCGGCTAGACATGAAATGAGTGTGGTTTTGCCCGCACCATTGGGCCCGAGCAATGCAAAAAATTCGCCCTCTTCCACGCGCAACGACACACCCGCAAGTGCTGAGAATGAGGCGTAGCGTTTTTCTACGCCATGGACATCAATGGCGATGGTCATGACTTCGGTGTGCTTCTATGATTTTTTATATTTTGCTACCGTAAACAGCAAGCGAAATTTATACGCCCACAATACGTAAATCTGCGCGTCCTGACTATTGCGTGATTGCCGCGCCAGACGTTTGTTTTTGAGTAGGGCAATGAATCATTTCATCCACGCTGTACAGCTCAGCAAGCGATGCGAGATTGGGCGGCAGATGCACATAACGCAGTGCTTTGCCTAGTCGCTGCGCTTCGCGCCGCCAATGCAGCAGCAACGCGACCCCTGAAGAATCCACGTCCGTTACTTCAGCAAAATCAATGACCAGCGCTTCCGGCAAGGCGGGTTGCGCGATGTATGCGGCAGTTTCGGCGAGCAGACGCGACATGTTGGCGAGGTTTAACGCCCCCGCCAACATGAGTGTTTCGCCGACCACGGTGCTGGTGTGGTCGAATGCTACTAACGGCTGTTTATTTTTTGCCGGCATTCTTAATATTTCTGTCCGTGAGCGATTTAATCAAACCGTCAATACCGTTGGTTTTAATTTCGGTGTTAAATGAACTGCGGTAGTTCGTTACCAGTGACACGCCATCAATCAATACGTCGTACACTTTCCAGCCGCTAGGCGTTTTTTCCATACTGTAGTCGATGGGGATGGGTTGTCCGCCTGACTGGATCACGGCGGTCTTCACCACTACTTCCGCATCGGCTTCGGCTGCTTTCAACGGTTTCACATCAATCGTCTGATTGCGGTATTGCGACAAGGTGGACGAGTAGGTGCGCAACAGCAGCGTGCGAAACTGATCCGTCAGTGACATTTTCTGTGCATCGGAAGCATCTTTCCAGTTACGGCCCACCGCCAATTGCGTCATATGCGGAAAATTGAAATGCGGCAGGATTTTTTCTTCCGCCAGTTTTTCCATTTTTTTGGTGTCGCCCGCCTGCAAATCTTTGTCTGATTTGAGCGCAGCCAGCACCTCATTCACATTTTTGCGAATGACTTCATCGGCGGCATCTTGCGCATGGGCATTGATGCTGATAAACGAAAAGGCAACTGATGCGGCAACAGCAACAGTGGCAATCATCTTCTTGAACATGTTTTTAAGCTTTCTAAAAAGACCTACTGGTATCAAAAGTAATGCTATCGGTAATAACGAAATCTTCGGATATGCGTTTACCTGCGGGGATTTATCGGGTTACGAATACAACATGGCGACATGGCGTTAAGAAAATTAGAAAAATTCAAAAAAGCCGAACGCCGAATGTAAGCGCTCGCTTTCAGAAATGGTCATTTCTTTTCAGCCGTTTCAGATCCTTTGCCAAACATAAATTGACCGATCAATCGTTCTAAGACCACGGCGGATTGAGTAAGTTTAATGGTGTCGTTGGGAGCCAGGTTTTTTTCGTCGCCGCCCGCATCAAACCCAATGAACACTTCGCCCAATAGTCCTGAGGTCAAAATGGAGGCAGTGGTGTCTTTGGGGAATTGGTAGCGTGTATCAAGCGCGAGTGTGACCACCGCCTGAAACTTGTTGTTATCAAAACGGATGTTATCCACACGGCCCACCAGGACGCCCGCGCTCTTGACGGGTGCTTTCATTTTCAGGCCGCCAATATTTTCGAAACGCGCTTCGACGTTGTAAGTTTGGGTTCTGCGCTCGTCACCAAAACCGCCCACTTGCAGCCCCAAAAAAAGCAGCGCCAGAAAACCGACAATGACAAAAATGCCGACCCACAAGTCGTATGTTTTTCGTTCCATATTTACTCTCTTTTCAGCACATCAATGATGTATGGTTTGAAATATTCAGTGCGCTTTTAGTGCGCCACCCGCAGCATAAACGCGGTCAGCATCAGATCCAGCGCCAGCACAGAAAGGGCGGCGGTCACCACCGTCCGCGTGGTGGCGGCAGAAACGCCCTCGGCGGTTGGTTCAGCGTCGAAGCCTTCAAAAGTAGCGATGATGGAAATCGCGATGCCAAAAATAACGGATTTGATCACGCCATTCAAAATATCGTAGCGCACATCCACCGCCGCCTGCATGTTGCCCCAGAAAACGCCCGCGTCAATACCGGTCAGCAGCACGGCCACCAAATAGCCGCCCAGAATACCGCTAAACGAAAACAGTGCCGCCAAGAGCGGCATGGACAGCACGCCTGCCCAAAAGCGCGGTGCCACCACACGAGCGATGGGGTCGACCGCCATCATGTCCATGGCTTTTAATTGCTCAGTGGCTTTCATCAGACCGATGCCCGCCGTGATGGCGGAACCTGCGCGGCTGGCGAACAACAATGCGGCAACCACCGGGCCTAATTCTCGCACCAGTGACAACGCGGTCAACACGCCCATCTGCTCCTGCGCGCCATATTTTTGCAGCGTCTCGTAACCCTGAAGCGACAACACCATGCCCACAAACATGCCCGACACAATAATGATGACGAGCGACATCACGCCCGAAAAATAGATTTCGCGAACCGTCAAACTGATGCGGCGAAAGCTCATACCCGAATGAATCAACACCAGCCCGAAAAAACGCACCATCGCACCAAAACGCGAAACGGTTTCGATGGCTCTGCTGCCTATAGCGCGAATGATGCCTAAAATATTTTGCATAAATGGGTGATGAAATCAGGATTTAGGCGACGAAGCTGCCGACAAGCCAAGCTCATCTTCATAGCGCGCGGCAGGATAATGAAACGGCACCGGGCCATCCATTTCAGAATGGACAAACTGTTTAACATAGGGCTCAGTGGACGCGCGGATTTCATCAGGCGTGCCCTGGCCGACAATGCGGCCATCCGAAATAAAGTAGAGATAATCGACAATTTGCAACGATTCCACCACATCATGCGTGACCAAAATCGAGGTGCCGCCGAGTGCATCGTTGAGTTTGCGAATAGTCTGGCCGACAACCGAAAGTGAAATCGGATCAAGGCCCGCAAACGGCTCGTCGTACATGATGAGCATCGGGTCGAGTGCCACCGCGCGCGCCAGTGCCACACGGCGTGCCATGCCGCCGGAAAGCTCAGACGGAAATAGCTTCGATGTGCCGCGCAGGCCAACCGCGTTGAGCTTCATCAACACCAGATCGCGAATCATTTCTTCCGGTAAATCGGTGTGCTCGCGGAGTTGAAAGGCAATATTTTCAAACACCGACATATCGGTAAACAATGCGCCGAACTGAAACAACATGCCCATCTTGCGGCGCATTTCATACAAGCCATCGCGATCCAACTTGCCCACGTCCTGCCCGCCCACGCGCACGGCACCGCTGGAGGCGATTAGTTGCCCGCCGATTAGCCGCAGCAGTGTGGTTTTACCACAGCCAGAACCGCCCATGATGGCCACGACCTTGCCCTGCGGCACAGACAGGCTAATGCCTTTCAGGATCGCGCGTTTGCCATAGGCAAAGTCAACTTTATCGATCTCAACCAAAGGGGTGAGTGAATTCGTGTCGGGCATGGCGTGTTGTGGGGTGTTGGGGTGTTGTCTAATAGACTCGAAAGACAGTTTCAGGGATTTTTGTAGCGACGAATCTGTCTGCTGCGCTGTCATTGCTTGATGTTTGTATCTCGTATTCTAACATTGTGCCGTCCTAGATTAATTTAGGAATGCTTAAGGCTTTTTTGTATTCCCGGGTTTTCTTCTTCCAACTTTTAATTTTATAAAATGTTTTGTTGGAGCGCATGCGCGCATTAACGTTCCAGTGATCCGCCTATAATTGAGGATCAAAGACCAACAAGATCGCGCACCACGTGCATGCCAAGCCCTCTCTGCTGATTGTTGACGACGACCCGCTCATCGTCGAGTCGCTGTCGTTCGCGCTGGAACCTGATTTCGAAGTCGCGGTAGCCGATTCGCGCGCAAGCGCCATGGCGTTGCTCAGAGGCGGCAAATTTTCACCTGCTTTAGCGCTCATTGATTTGGGCTTGCCGCCAGTGCCCAATTTGCCGACAGAAGGCTTTCGCTTAGTCGGTGATTTGCTGGCGTTTTCACCGCAAATTCGGGTGCTGGTGTTGACGGGGCAAAATGAAGCCGCGAATGGCCGCCGTGCTCGCGCGCTCGGCGCAGCTGAACTGGTGCCGAAACCATGCGACCTGACTCATTTGAAGCGCCAGCTAATGGCCGCACTCAAAGGGCAGCACGACGAAACCAGTGTTTTGCGTGAATCACAAAAACACGATTTGATCGGCGACAGCGCGCCGATGCAAAAGCTGCGTGCGCAAATCGACACTTATGCCGCGTCAATGTATCCAGCCTTGATTGAGGGCGAATCCGGCAGCGGTAAAGAGCGCGTGGCTGCTGCCTTGCATCATCTGAGCGCGCGGGCCAAACAGCCTTTTTTCGCGCTGAACTGTGCCGCAATTTCCGCGAATCTGGTTGAGCCCACGCTGTTTGGCTACGCGAAGGGCGCTTTCACCGGTGCGGCAAACGCCACTGCCGGATATTTTGAAGATGCGGGCGAAGGCACTTTATTTTTGGATGAGATCGGTGAGCTGTCGCTTGAACTTCAGCCGAAGCTTTTGCGCGTGCTGGAGAATGGCGAATTTCAACGCGTCGGCGAAACGCAAACGCGAAAATCAAAAGCGCGCGTACTTGCCGCCACCAACCGCGATTTGAAAGCGGAGGTCAAGTCAGGCCGCTTCCGCGCGGATTTGTTTCATCGGCTGTCGGTGTTCGCGATTCAGGTACCGCCGTTGCACATGCTGGGTGAAGATAAATTAAAACTAATGATGCACTACCGTGCATTATTCAGCACGCAAAATGCGGGTGCGCAGCCATTTACGCTAGACGGTAAAGCCCGTGATGCGTGGTTGAATTACAGTTTTCCCGGCAACGTGCGCGAGCTAAAAAATATCGTCATTCGCCTGACCGCAAAATACGCGGGCTATGTGGTCGGCGTTGATGAGTTGCTGCAGGAGTTTGCGGCACCTGACGCCGAGAATCCACATCATGCATTCAATCCGCGCGCCGATATTGAATTAGCCGTGGCAGCGTCTGCTGCGTTCAGTCTCGATGAAAAACTGGCGCAGCTTGAGCTCAAATATATCGATGCCGCGATCAGCTTGTCGCAAGGCAATATGACGCAAGCGGCCAAGCTGCTCGGGCTTTCCCGCTCGACGCTTTACAGCCGTCTCGACGTACTTCGTCCCGCGCAGTTGCCGCGCTAGTGCGAACTTTCGGATGCTAGACTTCACATCATGAACATGTATCTCGAACATTTCGGCTTGAACGAAGCGCCGTTCAAAATAACGCCGCACACGGAGTTTTTTTTCGCCGGTGCCAACCGCGGTGAAACCCTTGAAGGCCTGATTTACGCGATCACCAGCGGCGAAGGTATGGTGAAAGTGACCGGCGAAGTCGGTGCGGGCAAAACCATGCTGTGCCGCGTGCTGATGGAGCGCTTGCCGCCAACGGTTGAGACAATTTATCTTGCCGTACCGTCACTGTCGCGCGATGAAATGCTGGCGGTGATTACCGGCGATCTTGGCCTTAAAACACAAGGCATCAGCACCACAAAATTGGTGCGTGCGCTGCAAGATAAATTAATCGCGATTCATGCCGAAGGTCGGCAAGTGGTGGCGCTCATTGACGAAGCACATGCCATGCCGCTGGAAACGCTCGAAGAAATTCGTCTGCTGTCGAATCTGGAAACCAGTCACGATAAATTGATGCAGATTGTGCTGTTTGGTCAGCCGGAATTGGATCAGCATTTGTCGCTGCCGCATATGCGCCAATTAAAAGAGCGCATCACGCATAGCTTTGTGTTAAAGCCCATGCCGCCCAACGACATCAAGGACTACGTTAATTTTCGGCTGCGTGCGTCGGGCTACAAAGGCCCGGATTTATTTAGCGCAGAGGCGTTGAAGCTGATTGCAGAAGCATCCGAAGGCCTCACGCGGCGCATCAATATTTATGCCGATAAAACGCTGCTCGCTGCCTATGCTGTTGGCACGCATACGATCACGGCGGATCATGTGCGGGCAGCGGTAACGGATACGCAAATTGTGTTGCCAGCCCCGCCACTGCAAGAAATTCCAAAAGCGCGTCGCCGTACTTTTGCTATAGCTGCAAGCGTGCTACTTGGATTGCTCACTGGCTTTGTGTTGGGTCGCATGACGGCTCCACCAGCAGTGCCCTTAATTGCAGCCGTGCCCGCAGCTTCCGCCATGCCTGCTCTTGCTTCATCTACGCCACAGTCCAACGCTGCACCTGTAGTGACAGAAATTAAAATACCAGTATTCACGGCTGTTTCCAGCCAAAATTGGCTGGAAACGCGCATGAATGCTGATGTTTTGCGATTGAATACGTTGCCGGACAATCACACGGCAATTCAGCTCATGACCGCTGATCCGCGCGAATCCGCAGGCATCGAAAATTTTCTGCGCGCGGCCTCTCGTGAACTTAATGCGGATCGCATTATGGTGGTGCCCGCAGGCAGCGCCGCAAATCCGCGTGTGAGTGTGCTGTTTGGCCCGTTCACCAATCGCAATGATGCCACCGAAGCCATGGCAAAATTTTCCAGTGCCGTGACCCCGTATAGCCCGTATGTGCGCTCGATAAAATCGATACGCGATGATTTGCGAGTCATCTCGGTGACAGCAAAATTGTAAATTTTCGAAACCTTCGCCAAGTCGTTGCTTTTATTACATAATCAGAATGCACAACGCGCTCGATCAACTATAAATTTGCTGCCAATCAATTTGTGCGCTTCCATGTGCGTTTGTATTTGCGTATCGTATTTGCGTATTAACTCACCGCGAGGCAACACTTATGACGCAACATGACTGAATCTACTTTATTCACCGCATTCAGCGATCGCATGACGCATCGTCGGGCACTGAGCGCGGTATGCAGCGTGATGCTGGGGTGCGCAATAGCGGGCTGCGGCACGCTGCCAGTCGCACGTGTGGATGGTCATCTCAAAACTGAAACGCGCGGCGCAGCTAAACCCGATGCCGCCACACCTGACGCTGCTACAAAAGGCAATGTGCCGCAGACCGTGCGCCAAGTACCGCTGCCGCCGCCGCCGCAAGCACGCATCGATGAAGTGCGCTATTCCATCACCGTGAAAGATGTGTTGGTGGAGGATTTGTTATTCGCGATCAGCCGCGATACCAAAGTGAATATCGACGTGCATCCCGGCATCGAAGGCCGTGTGACCTTGAACGCAATCGATCAAACGCTGCGTCAAATATTGACCCGCGTTGCCAAGCAGGTCGATATGCGCTACGAAATGGACGGGCCGAATCTGGTGGTGATGAAAGATTCGCCGTACCTCAAGCTCTATCGTGTCGATTATGTGAATATGACGCGTGATTCGGTTGGCTCTATTGGTGTGCAGACGCAAGTCGTGGGCCCCAGCACAGGTTTGAATGGGGGCGCAGGCAACACCAGTAGCGCGCAGAATACAACCCAACTCAGAATTGATAACGCGTCAAAAAATCGATTTTGGGATAGCCTGGAAAAAAACATCAAGGACATGTTGCGCGAAACCGACAAGCTATTGCCCGAAGGCAGCTCCGAGACGTTTGTGCGCGATCAAACGCAAGGCCAATTGGCTACCAACCGCGCGCAAGTAACGGCGCAGCGCGGGACAGCAGGGCGCACGACGAGTCGAACCGGTAGTCGCACTGAAACAACCGGCCCTGGCTCATCAGAATCGCAGGTTGATTCGCAAACAGTCTCGCAAACGCTCACCTTCCGGGAAGCATCATCAGTCATTGTGAATCCTGAAACCGGCGCAGTCTCAGTGCGGGCAACATCACGCCAACATGACAAGGTGGCGGAGTTTGTGGCGCACGTGGCGGGCAGTGCAAGCCGCCAGGTTTTGATTGAAGCAACCGTAGTGGAGGTGACATTAAACGATAACTATCAATCCGGCGTGGATTGGTCGGCGCTTGGCTTGAAAGGCCTTGGTTATTCGTTTACGCAAAGTTTTACGGGGCAAAATTTGGCCGGCGCACCTTACTTTGGCGTTCAATACAACAATCCCAATGCTGCGGTGGGCGGTGCAATCACATCGTCCATCAAGCTGCTTGATTCTTTCGGTAACACCAAAGTTTTGTCGAGTCCGCGGATTACCACGCTCAATAATCAAACTGCGGTAATGAAAGTGGTTGAGAATAAAGTTTATTTCACGGTGAAAGCTGAAGTCACCACCTCGACCAGCACGACGGGATCAAATACCATATCGGTGCCGATAATTTCTTACACCTCCACACCAAACGTGGTGCCGGAAGGTTTTGTGATGAACGTGACGCCGCAAATCAGCGATGGGGATATTGTTACGCTCAATATTCGGCCTAGCATCACGCGCATTGTCAGTTTTGTCAAAGATCCCAATCCTGATCTCGCGCGCGCAAATGTAGTGAATCAAATTCCACAAATTCAGACGCGCGAATTTGAAACCGTGCTGCGCGTACCAAGCGGCCAGACCGCTGTGCTCGGCGGCCTGATGCAGGATAGCTTCGAAGAAAAGCGCGATGGCTTGCCGATACTGTCTCGTCTGAAACTGATTGGCGACGCGGTAAGTTATCGCAACGACACCGGACGCAAGACCGAGCTGGTGGTTTTTCTCAGGCCCATTGTGATCAAAGATGCGAGTGTTGATACAGATTTCGCCGCCTACCGACGCCTGCTGCCGGATGCAAAATTCTTTAAAGAAGCTGAGCCGCTCATCCCCGGTATATACCCTGCCAGTCCTGCAGATCGTAACACCAGCGATTTAACGCCAAGGAACACACCATGAGCCTGTTGCTCGATGCGTTAAAGCGCGCCGAGCAGGCAAAAAAGGCAAAGTCTGATGAGGCTGCCGCGGGTAGCACTGCGGCCGATTTATCGCCTGCTGCGTCCACCGATAACTGGCCGCGCGCGCTGGAGAAACGTGCAACTTACAATGGGCCCGAGCGCCGCGAGCTTCAGCTAACGGATCGTGAAGGGCATGAAACACCAGCGGTGCCAGAACCCTCCGCACCGTCCCGCTCAGGGTCGTCTTCCACCACAACAGCCGCTGCGCCGATTAAGCGTATTGCCACGCACACGCCATCATCACGATCCAGCGAAAACCAGCAGGATATTGCGCCATCAACTGTACTCGCAGGCAACCGCGACATTACAAAGCCTGTTTTGGTTGCCAAACAAGTGAGTCCTGTCCCGATTACGCGACCCTCGCGCGCACCGTGGCTGGCCCCGTTGATCTCGGTTGGCTTCGTGGCAGTTGGTGTGGCTGGATGGTACGGCTGGCATGAGCTTTCGCGCGTATTTGCAACGACCAACCAGCCCATCATTACAACACCGCCCGTAGCGTCATCCACCGCACCAATAGTTCCGATTCCGTCTGCCTCAATCACGACAGGCCAAATTGCGTCTGAAAATAAAACTCCGCCAATGAGCGCATCTGTCGCCGAGCAATCGCTCCCGCCGCTGTTGCCGCCGCCCTTGCCTGAAACAGCATTGCCGAGACCAGCACCAATCACGCGTTTGCCAAATTTACCAACTAGCTCGCGTGAGCTAAGCGAGGGTGAACGATTGGCGCAGAGTTTGAAACAATCGCCTGTAAGTCGTGACGCGCCGGTGCGTTTACGATTATCACAATCAATTGATACGCCAAAAGTTTCGCCGGAGCTTACCGCCGCGTATGCCGCATTGACGGGCGGAGATTATGCGCAGGCCAAAAATTTATATTTGCAGATCGTGCAGACAATTCCGCTTAATCTTGATGCGCAGCTGGGCCTAGCCGCATCATCGGCTCGCAGTGGTGACAATGCAGGTGCCGCGCGCCATTATCGTCGCGCGCTGGAGCTTGACCCGCGTAACAGCGCAGCGATTGCTGGGCTCTTGGCTGTCAGTGAAAGCGCCGGTGGCGCAAGACCTGACGCGCTGGAAGCACAACTCAAGACACTCATTTCCAAAGACGCCAACGCAGCAGCATTACAGTTTTCACTGGGCAATCTTTACGCGGGTGAACGTCGCTGGACAGAAGCGCAGCAAGCCTACTTTGAAGCGTATCGGCTCGACGCTGCTAATGCGGATTACCTTTTTAATCTGGCGGTAAGTCTGGATCAACTAAACCAGCCGCGGTTGGCGTTTGATTATTACCAAAAATCGCTCGCTCAGGCCGTGAAAACCGGTGCCCAGTTTGATCGCGGCGTGGCCGAACGGCGTGCAGCCGAACTGCAAAACATGCGCGTCGCCAACTAGAGCGGGCGTGATCGACACATGAACAAAGACACATGAACGAAATGAACTCCCCCGTTTCACAATTACCGCTGGGGCAAACCTTGCTCGCGCAGGGCATTATTTCGCCGGATCAATTAAAGATCGCGCTCACCGAGCAGCGCAAACTCAAAGCCCCACTCGGCAAAATTCTGGTGCAGTTGGGTTTTGTCACCGAAGCCACTATCCGCGACACGTTGTCTGAAAGCCTGGGCCAGGTTGCGATTGATTTATCGAACACGATAATTGACCATGAAGCACTGGCGCTCGTGCCCAAGGATGTGGCACGCCGTTATCAGGTATTGCCAGTCGATTTTGATCGACAAACGCGCAAACTTTTACTGGCCGTGGCCGATCCATCAAATGTAGTCGCGCTCGATCAAATTCGCGCGCTGGTCAAAGACGATATTCGCATTGAGCAGGTGCTCGCGCGCGAGTCTGACATTTCGATTGGCATTGAGCAGCATTATGGTTTTGAATTATCGATTGACGGTATTCTCAACGAAATCGAGACCGGTGAAATTGATTATCAAAGTTTGACCACCGATTTTGAGGAGTACAGCCAGCCCGTGGTGCGTTTGGTTGATGCGCTGCTGAATGATGCGGTAAAACGCAATGCATCCGATATTCACTTCGAACCTGAGCAGGGTTTTTTGCGGATTCGTTATCGTGTCGACGGCGTGCTGCGACAAATTCGCTCGCTGCATAAAAATTACTGGAGCGCGATGGTGGTGCGCCTGAAGGTGATGAGCGGCATGAATATCGCCGAGACGCGTGCGCCGCAAGATGGGCGAATTTCCTTGTCGCTATCGGGCCGCGCAGTGGATTTTCGTGTCTCTGCGCAGCCGACCACGCATGGCGAAAATATTGTGCTGCGCATTCTGGATCGGCAAAAGGGCATTGTGCCGCTGGATGATTTGGGACTTCAACCTGAAGAATTAAAACTGCTGCAACTCATGATGGCGCGGCCTGAGGGAATTATTCTTGTCACGGGGCCAACGGGCTCAGGAAAAACCACCACACTTTATTCGATTTTAAATCACGTCAATACTGAAGGCGTGAACATCATGACGCTGGAAGATCCGGTGGAATATCCGATGGGCATGATTCGTCAAACGTCCGTAAATGAAGTGGCAAAGCTGGATTTTGCAACCGGCATTCGCTCGATGATGCGGCAAGACCCGGATGTGATTCTGGTGGGTGAAATTCGTGACCGTGAAACTGCCGAAATGGCGTTTCGCGCGGCCATGACAGGCCATCAAGTTTATTCAACACTGCATACGAATTCCGCGATTGGCTCGATCCCGCGTTTGCAGGATTTAGGCGTGCTGCCGGATATTTTGGCGGGCAATATTATTGGCGTGATCGCGCAACGGCTGCTGCGCAAACTTTGCGTGGTATGCCGCGAGCCGTATCGGCCTGATGATGAAATGACGCGCCGAATTTTGGGCGTGGATAGCATGTGGCATGGCGAAATATATCGCTCTGCCGGCTGCGCAGAATGCGACAACACCGGCTATCGCGGCCGGATGGCGATCATGGAAATTTTCAAGATGAATCAGGACATTGATGAATTGATTGCGCTTCGTTCCACCGGCCGTGAAATTCGCGAAGCCGCGCGCAAAACGGGCTATCGCACTTTGGCCGAAGATGCGGTTGCACGTATTCTCGCCGGCCTTACCGATATTGATGAAGTCTCGCGCGTGGTCGATTTAACGGATCGAGTTTCATAAGCAGATATGGCCACATTCGCCTACCGCGCTATTGATGAAGAAGGTCGCATTCAAAACGGCAATATCGATGCCGTGAATGGTGTTGACCTTGAACTGCGCTTGAAGCGGATGGGTCTTGATCTTATTAAATTTGACTCGATTAAAAAATCGGCATTGTTTGGCGGGCCGCGCATTACCCGCAAAGAACTCATCACTTTTTGTTTTCATCTAGATCAATTAATGCGCGCAGGCGTGCCGATTATTGATGCGCTGACTGACTTGCGTGACAGTGTGGACAGCCCCGCGTTTCGGCAAATTGTCGCGAGCCTGCTAGAGGATATCGAAGGCGGTTTGAGATTGTCGGATGCGATGGCAAATCACAGCGAAGCATTCGACACCGTATTTGTTGCGCTGATTCGCACTGGCGAAACCGCAGGCCAATTGCCGGATGTACTCACCAAGCTCACGGAGAATTTGAAGTGGCAGGATGAGCTGGGCGCGCAGGTCAAAAAAGCGATGATTTATCCCATCGCCTCCGGCATTGTGATTTTTGGTGTGGTGCTGATTCTGATGATTTTCCTCGTGCCGCAACTCGGTACAACACTAAAACAATTAACACCCAATCCGCCGCCGCAGACATTGGCGTTGATTGCAGTGTCCGCTTGGATGCAAAAATTTTGGTACATCGTGGTGGCCTTGCCGATCATTATTGTGGGCACGATTTTTTTTCTGGTAAAAACCAACGACAACGTGAAATACCAACTTGATGCGGCGGTATTGAAGCTGCCCGTGATTGGCCCTCTGGTCAGCAAGCTAATACTGGCGCGGTTCTCCACGTTCTTTGCGCTCATGTACCAATCTGGTATTAGTGTTTTGGAATGCATCCACATCTCGGAAAAAATTGTCGGCAATCGCGTGATCGAGCAAGGTCTGCAGCGCGTGGGCCGCGACATTAATGAAGGCGCAGGCATTTCGCAGGCGTTTCAAAATGTACGCTTGTTTCCGCCGCTGGTGCTGCGCATGCTTCGGGTTGGCGAATCCACCGGCGGGCTTGATACCGCGCTGTTAAACGTCAGCTATTTTTATAATCGTGATGTAAAAGAAAACATGGGGCGTCTGCAGGAGCTGATTCAGCCTGCGCTGACGGTTTTTTTGGGGATCATTCTGATTGGCATTTTGCTGACCGTCTTTTTGCCGATGTATGACGTGATTTCAAAAGTGGGCACGGTCGGGCGATGACTGCCCGGCACAACTAATTTGATGGCCAAACATTTTCTCTATCTCACTAACGACCGGCTGATTTCACTGGTGTGGAATCGCGGTGCTATTAACTCGCGTGAATCTTTTCTGGCGGCGGAGGCCGCAAGTGCTAGCTGTGTCGCATATATGGAAAAGTATCGCCGCCTGCCGACATATTTGATCACCGATTTGGTTGAGGAAGATTTTCGCCTTGACACTATTCCGCATTTGCGTGGTAGCGATTCTGAAGCCATCATCAGCCGCAAGCTGGGCCAGATTTACCGCAGCAGTAATTTGCGCCATGCTGTAATCCAGGGGCGCGAAACAGAGGGCCGACGTGATGACAAGGTGTTGTATCACGCAGTGACGAATACGGAGCTCATCAAGCCGTGGCTGGAATTGCTGGAAAAAATCGAGGTGCCACTAGAGGGAATTTACTCGTCTTCGGTGTTGTCGGCGCGCTTGCTAAAAGTGCTGGACCTGCAATTTCCGCATACCTTGCTGGTTACCGTCGTACCGGATTTTGGATTGCGCCAAACCTATTTCCGCGATCAACAAATCAAGTTCAGTCGCATCACGCCCATTGTGTATGACGAGGGCCAGTCCGTTGGTGGTCTGATTGCGGCGGAAATGGGTCGCACCTGGCAATACCTGGAAAGCTTGCGTTACTTCGCGGGTGGTGAAACGCTGGAAGTTTGTATTCTCATACATGCGCGCGACAAACCCGTGATTGCTGACGCGATTCGAAAATATCCATCGCTGAAATATCGCTTCCTAGATATTGAAGAAGTCTCAACCAAAATTGGTCTCAAAAATCCACCATCGTCTTCGCATGCCGAACAGATTTTGGTGCACACCTATGCGCAGACAGGGCTTGAGAATCATTTTGCAGAGCCAACTACGCGGCGCTTCGCCGTGTTTCGCAAAGCACGCATGGGATTGTTTGCGTTGACGGCGGGAATTCTCGCGGTGGGCGTGGTAGGTACGGCATTTAACTTTCATCAAGCCAGCCAAATTTCCAATCGAGTGAATACACGAGAAAACGCGGCCCGCAATTTACAATCCGAATATCAAACCATTTTTAACGCGATGCGCCAGCAAAAATTGGCATCTGATGTGGCGCGCGATACGAGCGCGTTTTACAACAATCAAATACGCCCGCAGCCTGCTGCACCTGGTGCGCTGCTGAGCGAATTGAGCAATGTGTTCGCAGAGTTTTCGCGTGTAAAACTGTTGGGGCTGACCTGGACAATCGGCACCGATGAGCGCGCCACACCATACTTCAACGCGGTGCCGCCTAATGGCACGCTGGAAGTAAGCTCCGAGCCGAAATCGGCCACACCGGGTGTTGCGCAGGCGGTTGCGAACGCGTTAAATGCGAGCGGCAATAATGCGCAGGCGCTTGCTGATCCCAATCCGGCGTGGCCCAGTGCGAAACTGCAATTCGCGATGATCGATGCCGCCATCACGCCTTTCGATGGTGACTTTCGCGCGACGCTTGCTGAGGTGGAGCGAGTCAAAGCACGCTTGAATGCCGTGCCGGGATTCAAGGCATCGATTGAATCCACGCCACTCGATGTTCGCTCTACTGCCACTATTACAGCAACCGGAAAACGCGTCGGCGCGGGCTTGCCAGAAGCGCGTTTTGTGATAAAAGTGGTGCGCGTGGGAGAAGCCTCGTGAATGTTATTTTTACGCTTGATGGATTCCGTGCGCTTCGGTTAGTGGTGATCGTGGCGCTGGTTGGCTTGGTTGTTGCTGTCGCGTTAGTGGTTGGCAGCTACATGTATTGGCAATATGAAAAATCGAACGATCAACAATCGGTGCGCACGGAAGCAGAGGCAAAAAACCGTGTGGAAAATGCGCGCCGTGAGCAAAGTGATTTGCGCGATTCCGCACAAACCTATGAACGGCTCACCGCTCGTGGCATGTTCGCAGCCGAAC
This sequence comes from Burkholderiales bacterium, assembly GCA_025350945.1. Lineage (GTDB taxonomy): Bacteria > Pseudomonadota > Gammaproteobacteria > Burkholderiales > Usitatibacteraceae > UKL13-2. Next base: position 89 of record JANXWW010000185.1, on the reverse strand, counting down.
AGCGGCTAGATTTGATCGAAGCCATGAACGCGCTCAAAGATCGGCATAAGCTGCTGGATTTACAATACGAGCTTCAGCCACAGCGACCG
>JANXWW010000157.1 GCA_025350945.1 Burkholderiales bacterium | reverse complement strand
GAAGAAAATGCAAACGTGGCGATTGCGAAAATTGAAAACCTGACCACGAGCGCTGCGAAAGTGGTGCGAATTCGTCTGGAAGAGTTGAACTGAACATGAAGTACTCATCAACACGTGGTGCGGATGCCGAACATCCCAAGTCATTCTGCGACATCCTGCTCGAAGGTTTGGCACCGGATGGTGGACTGTATTTGCCGCAAACTTATCCGGTGCTGACCGAGGATGAACTGACGAAGTTGCGGCCGCTTTCGTATGCCGATCTTGCCTATGAAATCATGCACCGCTTTATAGACGATATTCCGGCCGATGATTTGCGCAAGATCGTTAATAAAACCTATACCAAAGAAGTTTTTGGCACAGGCGACATTACACCGATTCATACGCTGGAAAAAAATCTGCACTTGCTTAAATGTTCCAACGGCCCGACGCTCGCATTCAAAGATATTGCGATGCAGTTTTTGGGGCATTTGTTCGAGTATGTGCTCGCGAAACGCCATGCAGAAATCAACATTCTGGGGGCGACGTCTGGTGACACCGGCTCGGCGGCCGAATACGCGATGAAAGGCAAAAAAGGTGTGCGTGTTTTTATGCTGTCGCCGCATGAAAAAATGTCACCGTTTCAATGCGCGCAAATGTTTTCGTTGCAGGACAAAAACATTATTAATGTCGCCGTGCGTGGCGTGTTCGATGATTGTCAGGACATCGTCAAAGCGGTATCAAACGATCTCGAATTCAAGGTGAAATATAAAATCGGTGCGGTCAATTCGATCAACTGGGGCCGCATCGTAGCCCAGGTGGTTTATTACTTTAAAGCTTATTTCGCGGTGACGAAATCGAATGACGAAAAGGTTTCGTTCGCCGTGCCATCAGGCAATTTTGGCAATGTGCTTGCAGGTCACATTGCGCGCATGATGGGGCTGCCCGTTAAACATTTAATCGTTGCCACGAATGAAAACGATGTGCTCGACGAATTTTTCAAAACGGGAAAATATCGCCCTCGTAAAACCGCCGATACGCGCCAGACATCCAGCCCGTCGATGGATATTTCCAAGGCATCAAACTTTGAGCGTTTTCTGCTTGATCTCGTCTGGCGCGATCCCGCAGTCGTACGCGAGCTGATGCGCAAGGTCGATCAGGAGGGCGGATTCGACATCAGTCATTGTGAATATTGGCATCGGCTGCCTGCGTTTGGTTTTATCTCTGGCGCAAGCTCGCATGCGGACCGTATGCGCATTATTCGCAACGTGTGGGAGCGTTACAAAATCGAAATCGATACGCACACCGCGGATGGCCTTCGCGTCGCGGAACAACATCGCGAGCCGGGTGTGCCGATGGTGTGTTTGGAAACCGCGCTGCCGGCGAAATTCGAAGCCAGCATTGTCGAAGCGCTCGGCCATAAACCCGCGCGGCCGACGGGTTTTGACGAAATTGAGGCGCGACCACAGCGCTTTGATGTAATCGAAATTGATGCGGCTGTAGTGAAGGCAAAAATCGTCGCGGTGGTGGGTGGGCAAGGCGGGTAAGTTGTCATGCAGCTTGATCGGCCCACCACGTTCAGTAACCCGTATCGCGAAGCGGCGCGCTACATCGTGGTGATTACCACCAATGCGTTTGCGAAGAATTAGGAGCCCCATTTGGCAGAAAAAATTCGAATCCGAAAACTTGCATCAATTGATCGCCCGGAAATTATTTCAGCACTGGCGGATGTTCTCGTCGATTGCGTTGATGGTGGCGCATCGGTGAGTTTTATGCATCCGCTGTCACGCACACATGCGGAAAATTTCTGGCGCGGTTTGGCGAATGATGTATCGAGCGGAACAAGAATTCTGCTGGTGGCAGAGGATGAAGCCGGTGTGATTATCGGTACCGTGCAGGCGGTACTGAGCCAACCCGACAATCAGCCTCATCGCGCCGACATTGCCAAAATGCTGGTGCATCGCAACGCACGCCGTTGTGGCCTCGGTGCCGCGCTAATGAACGCCATTGAATCCGCTGCGACCTCAGCAGGCAAAACCTTGCTGGTGCTGGATACGGTCACCGGTAGCGACGCGGAGCGTCTATACACAAAACTTGGCTGGCAATTGTGCGGCCGCATTCCCGATTACGCGCTGTGGCCGAAAGGTGGGCTGTGCAGCACGACGATTTTTTATAAGCCTTTGCAGGTAAACATTTGAAGAGCGCAGACTTCGCTCGAATGTTATGTTAAAGAAAACGTCGAATAACGAATCAGCAATATCGCGACAGCACCGCCTCTCGGTTTTTTATTGAGGAAACGGCCCTGCATTTACAACAAAGCCGTTGCCGATGTTTAGTCATCCGCCGCATGCGCGACCGGTTTGGCTAACGCCGGTTTGCTTAACGCAGGCTTGTGTTGTCCGGGCCGTTTGTTCCACACTCGTTTGAAAATATTTTCCAGGTCATCCACGAACGTAAATACGGCAGGCACAACGACTAACGAAAGCACGGTGGACGTAATCAATCCGCCAATCACGGCGACCGCCATTGGGGAACGGAACGACGGATCAGCGCCGAAACCCATCGCGATGGGTAGCATGCCAAAGCCCATTGCAAGTGTGGTCATGACAATTGGGCGAGCGCGTTTGTGGCAGGCGTCGATTAAGGCATCGAATCGATTCATGCCCAAATCACGGCGCGCGATAATCGCGTAATCGACCAGCAAAATTGAATTTTTTGTCACCACGCCCATCAGCATTAACAAGCCAATCAGCGACGGCATGGAAAAACTTTTTCCGGTAAGCAAGAGCGCGATAAACGCACCGCCAATCGACAAGGGCAGGGCGGAAAGAATCGTGAAGGGCTGCATCACATCGCGGAACAGCAGCACCAGCACCGCGAAAATACACAGCACGCCAATCAACATCGCGAGCCCAAAACTGGCAAACAATTCTCCTTGCACTTCAGTATCACCCACGCTTGCCTGCGTCACACCCGGCGGCAGTTTTTTCATCGCGGGTAATAACAGTGCCTCATCGTAAACTTCGCCCAATTGTCGGGTGCCGAGCTCCACATCGAAGGTTACTTGTCGGCTGCGATTCAGCCGATCAATTTGCGCAGGCCCGCTGTCAATCGAGACGTCCGCAATTGTGGCCAGCATTACGCTGCCATTTTTGGCGGGTACCTGCAATCGCTTGATGGCCTCCAGATCAGTGCGCGTCGCGGTGGGCAATTGCACGCGGATCGGCACTTGTCGTTCGCTCAAATTAAACTTCGGCAGATTCTGATCGTAATCTCCAGTGGTGGCTACGCGAATGGTTTCACCAATCGTCGCGGCATTGACACCCAGCTCAGCCGCGCGCGCGAAATTGGGTCGCACAATAATTTCCGGCCGCACCAGACTCGCGGTGGATGAAACATTGCCGACATTTTGCAACGTGCGCAGATCGCGCTCCACGTCTTGCGAGGCCGCAAGCAGGGCGGCTGGGTCTTCGCTCTGTAGCACTAGCTGCATTTTCACGCCGGTATCTTGCGGACCGACTGTAATGCGCACGCCCGGCTGCTTGTTTAATTTTTCGCGTAAATCGACTTCAACTTCCTGCTGGTTGCGAGACCGGTTTTCGCGATGCGTGAGCGATACCGTGAGCGCGGCCTTGCGTGCTTCGGCAGCGACACCAATTGCAAATGAATCGCCGGACACGCCGCCACCGACCGAGCTGAATACGTCCTTGACATCCTTGTCGGTCAGCACGGTCGCGCGTGCAATTTCTGCTGCAGCAAAAGTTTCGGCGAAGGTGCTGCCGGGTGGCAGCTCAATATTGACCAGTGTTTGCGAACGATCACCAGGTGGCACAAAACCCTTGGGCAGCAGCGGCACCAGCGCGATTGAGCCGACGAAAAACAGGCATGCACCGAGTGCTGTAATCCAGCGATGCTTGATACACCAGCTCACCAAACCGAGATACCAGGTCATAACACGGCTGTCTTTTTCATGCTTCGGCATTTTATCCGCGCGCAGCAAATAGGCCGACATCATCGGCGTTAACATCCGCGCAACAACGAGTGAAGCGAAGATCGCGAACACGGCCGTCCAGCCAAACTGCTTAAAAAATTTTCCGACGATACCGGACATAAATGCGGTCGGTAAAAATACTGCGATTAACGCGAAGGTGGTCGCGATCACGGCCAAACCGATTTCATCTGCCGCCTCCATCGAGGCCTGATAAGCGCTTTTGCCCATGCGCATGTGGCGCGCAATGTTTTCAATTTCCACAATTGCATCGTCCACCAAAATACCAACTACCAGCGCGAGCGAGAGCAAGGTTACGGTGTTAAGCGTGAAGCCAAAAAAATACATGCCTAAAAATGTTGGTGCGACTGATAGTGGCAATGCGGTCGCGGCAACCAGTGTGGAGCGCCAGTCGCGCAGGAAAAACCACACCACAATCACAGCGAGAATTGCGCCTTCTAGCAGTAGCCACATCGAGCCGTGAAAATTTTCTTTTACCGGCCAGACGTTATCGATAGCTTCAACAATTTCAACATTCGGATGCTCGGTGCGCAGCGCGGCCACCGCAGCTTGCACGGCATTAGCCACATCAATCTCGCCTGCGCCTTTGGTGCGCGAGACTTCGAACGCCACGACGGGCTTGCCATTGAGTAGCGCCTGCGAGCGGCGCTCGGCGACCGTATCGGATACAGCCGCAATCTGATCGAGCCTCACGCGTCGCCCATCGGCCATCGGAATATCGAGACCGCTTAACTCGTCCACCGTTTTCACCGTCGCAATGGTGCGCACCGATTGTTCTGCGCCACCCACGTCGCCCCGCCCGCCGGGCACTTCCTGCTGTGCACGGCGAAGTTGATGCGATACATCGGCTGCGGTAACACCGAGCGCGGCCATTTTGTCAGCGTTGAGTTCTACTTTTATTTCGCGGTTCACGCCACCCATGCGCTGCACGCGGCCCACGCCTTTTGCGGTTAGTACGCGCTTGGTGACGGTGTTGTCGACAAACCATGAAATCGCTTCTTCATCAAGCTGCGCACCTTTTGCTGCGGCGACGGTATAGGTCATGATCGGGCGGCCTGAAGTGGTCGCTTTTGAGATCGATGGATCGCGCATTTCGGCAGGCAAATCAGCGCGCACAGTTGATACGGCATCGCGCACTTCATTGGTGGCCTCTGATGCGTTTTTCTCCAAAATAAACTCGACGTTAATGGTTGCGGTGCCATCGAGAATATTGGTAAAAATTCGCTTCACACCCTGCACCGGTGCAACGGCATTTTCAATTTTGCGCGCGATTTCGGTTTCCATTTGCGCAGGCGCGGCACCGGGAAGTGACGCGCTGATTGACACCACCGGCAGTTCAATATCCGGAAAATCCTGCACACTCGTTAACTGAAAACTGACGATCCCTGCTAACGTGAGCAGCACAAAAAATACAATCGATGGAAGTGGATTTTTAATTGACCACGAGGAAACATTCATATTAAAAGTCCTTATTTGGCGGGTGTTTTCACGGCTTTTTGCTCGGAAACACCCGTGGATGCTGGGGTTTTGCTTGTTGGCGCTATTGCGGTTACGGTATTTAATGCGACCAAATCACCATCATTCAAAAATCCGGCGCCACCTGCGACGATGGCTGTTTCTGCGCTCAAGCCGCTAATGATCTCAGTGCGATCTGCTGTGCGGCGACCGACCACCACTTTGCGTTGACCCACACGGTTATCGGCTTTGACTTCGAACACATAGTTGAAACCATCACGTACCACCACTGCCTGGCTTGGCACGGTGAGTGCCTTGGATGCACCCAATGCAAATTCACCTTTTGCATACATGCCTGCTTTGGCCGGAAAGTTCGCGTCCTTTTTCTCGTTGAGCAAATCCACATACACGAGCGCCTGACGCGTCTGCGCGTCCACGGTGGGTGCTACTGCGCGCACGCGTCCCGTGACCAATGTGCCTGCTGGTGTGGTCACATTAACCTGCTGGCCAATGCTGATTTTATCGAGCTCGGTTGAGGTTAATTCTGCGCGCCATTCGAGGCGATTATTGCGAATCAGTTTGAACATTTCCTGGCCCGCCTGCACGATGGTACCAACGGTCGCAGCACGTGCCGAAATCACACCATCGTCCGGTGCCAATACGCGCGTGTTCTTTAATTTTATTTGTGCTGTTGTCGCCACGGCACGCGCGGCGGCGAGACGAGCTTCGGCTGTTTTTGCAGCAGTCACGTATTGATTAATTTGTTGCGCGCTTAGCGCGCCGGATGCTTCGAGCGTTCGGGCGCGCTCTGCATTTGCATTTGCTTCGGCCAAAGATGCTTCTGCTTCTGCGACACTCGCACGTTGTTGTGCTAACTCTGCATTAATCGTTTCGGGGGCGAAGGTCGCCAGCACCTGACCGCGCTTCACGATGTCGCCAACGTTCACGCGCACATCGGTTAATCTGAGGCCGTTTACTTCTGCACCGACGATGGTTTCTTGCCACGCTGCGATATTTCCGTTGGCTGTGAGCTTGATCGCGAGATCGGTTGATGCTGGCCGTGTTGTGGTGACCGTTAACGCTGCCTTTGCAGTGGCAGGTGCTTTGTCATCGGCGGCGCGCACCATCATGGCGGTGCCACCAACAGTAGTAACGACGGCGACCATCATCACGATATATTTCAATTTGAAATTGCGTTTCATATTTTTTCGAATCCTTATCGACTGGCTTTAGTGAGGCTTTCAGATTTACCGGGCGACGCATCTGTCCACGCACCGCCCACCGATTTATAAAGTGTTATCCATGACGTAAGTCGCTCACGCTCCACACTCACCACCGCGCCCTGTGCGGCAACCACGGCACGGCGGGCTTCTTCAAGCTCCACCTGATTAGAGGCACCAACGCGCACACGCGCATCAGCGGCTAAGAGAAATGTTTCATAACCTTTAAGCGCCGCTTTTGAATCCGCATCGCGATTGGTCGCGCTGGCGATGCGCACGAGCGATTCTTCCACTTCACGAATCGCGCGTGCGGTGCGGCCTTTGTAGGTTGCCAGCGCTTGGGCGTAGCGTGCCTTTGCCGCGTCTACGTTCGCCGCACGTCGTCCCGCATCAAAAATCGGCAAGCTGATTGATGGGCCGTATGACCAGGTGCGGCCACGATCTTCGGTGCCGCCGAAACTTGTGATGCCATAGCCAATTGAGCCCGTCAGCGTGATACGCGGATAACGGTCTGCCTCGGCCGCGCCAATTTCCGCCGATGCAGCGGCGAGTTCGCGCTCGGCGGACGCCACGTCTGGGCGTTGTGCCAATGCGACGGCGGGCACGCGTTCGAGCGGCCAGTCGGCAGGTATTGGAAACACCGCTGTTTTGGTGGCAAGTTTCGCGCGTAATTGTGGCTCCGGTGTCACCGTAATCAGCGACAGTGCTTTAACCTCCACATCGCAATCTGCACGCTGTTGCGTCAAACGCGCGGCGGCTTCAGATGCGCTCGCGTTACTCAGCGCAGCTTCGGCGGGTGCAGTGAATCCTGCTTTCGCTTTCAGGTCAGTTAATCGCGCTGTTTCTGCGCGCGATTTTGCATCGCGTTCGTAACCGACCAACAAAATTTCGCATGCACGAAGACTCACGTAACTCGTGGCCACTTCAGCGGCAACCGAAACACGTGCGTCGTGCCAATCAATGGTTCGTGCATCGGCGCGTGCGCGGGCAGCTTCTTTGTTTCGCCGCACGCTACCAAATAAATCCAGCTCCCACAAGGCATCAATGGAAGCGCTGCGATTGCGCGATGTGGAAGTCCCATTGCTGGTATTGAATCCGCCACTGCTGCCATCAGGATTGTTGCCACCACCTTGATTGCTGCGGCTGCGGTTATCACCGGCTTTCGCGTCCGCGCTCGGCCAAAACGATGAGCCCGCGCTCGTCACTGTCGCGCGTGCCGCGTCGATTCTTGCTGCGGCGATCAGCACAGTCGAATTTTCTTTTTGCGCATTGTCGATTAATTCAACGAGTACCGGATCGCCCCAGGATGCCCACCAGTGTTTAAGTTTGGCGGTGTCACCATCGTGTGCGGTTGCAAACTGCGCGGGCGCAATCCAGGTTTGCGGAAGCGGCAGCACCGGCGGCGAATACGTCGGCCCGACTGCGCAGCCGGTGATGAATGTCATTGCGGCAGTAGCGACGCCAAGTTTAAATTTTCGCGTCATCATTTCTTCTTTCCTTTTGGTGCAGGTCGAACTTTTCCAGATGAGACATTATTGGCTTTCAACGTTTTATTTACCTTAAGCGCGTTAGTTGACTTGGCTGATTTTTTCGCTTTCACTTTTATTTTCGTCCGCGTTTTCGTCGCCATGCTTGCGCGAATGCGCGCGGTATCAGCAATCACATCAAATGCCATCTTTACTTTTCGCTGCGCGCTTGCGAGAGACTCATTGGTTGATTCACCCAAATCAAGCATCACTGAGCCGACATACGTTGCATGAAAAAACGCGACTTCATCTATTGTTACCGGTAAGCCAAGCTTGTGAAAACTGCTTTTGAGATGCTCCATATTCACCGCTTCAAAATTTGCCAGCCACGGTTTGATTTCTGCATCTTCATCAGAGGCCACAATCAGCGCACACATCAAGCGTGCAAAGCGTCGATCATGAATATCAACGGCCAGCACTTCGCGAAAGTTATGCAGATTCAACTCACCCGAATCAATCCCCAGTTCCAGTGCGCCCAGCATCGCCCCGCAGCCATACACGGCGGTCTCCCGCAATAAATCGTTACGCGCCGGGAAGTAATAAGTGAGGTGGCTTTGTCGCATGCCCGCGCGTTCAGCCACACGTGTCTGCGTAAGCCCACCAAAGCCTTCCGCGTTCAAGATTTCGACGGCAGCATGCAGGATTTGTTCACGCCGTCCGGCCGGCGTCGGTATGAGCAACAGTGCTTCAGTAAGGCTGAGCGGATGCGTTATCGAAGGTTTCTTAGGCGCTATTCGCTTGGGAATAGTAGTTGATTTTTTTTGCATATTGGTAAATATACCAAATTATTGGTTAATTTACCAAATCACGACTTTCTTGAGAATCTGGTTTCTTCTTTTTTGCGCTTGTTACGCATTGCAGGGCAGGTTTCTGGTAGCCAGGTGGCGTGGCCGCATAAAACCTCCAAGCCTGCCGGTTACGTTTAAAAATTCGAAGCTGAGCAAACGATAGCTCGGGCAGCGACTCTATTCATGGGCGTAAATAGCATACTTTTTATCGGACAATCTGGCCACTCGCCATTGTTTATCTCGACAACATGCTTGTGGTTCTTACCTGGTGGTTCTTACCTGATGGTTCTTGCCTGGTGTTGTCTGCGCGGGGATTTCCGGATATTCCGGGCGGAACGGATAATGATGGTAGAGGCGACCAAAGTGAGTTTCCGGCCACGGCGGGTCGTGATGCTGCGCACATATCTTGCAGAATTAAAAAAGCCTTAAAAAAAATACGGGCTTAGTAAAATGCGCGGGCACCATCATTGAATTTGTGTTGCCACCATTTCGCGCAATAATCATGTATGTCTTCCACACCAAATTCATTGCACTCTTTTCACGCTATCACCCCAAGCGTCACCGTTATCGAACGCGGCTGGCTGAATTGCAATCAGATTTTATTTACGTCGGCGCGTGAAAATATATTGATCGACTCAGGCTATGGTCGTCATGCCGCAGCCACGATTGAATATGTCGAACAAGTATTGCAGGGCAAGCTGTTGCATCGCCTGATCAACACCCATTGTCATAGCGATCACATGGGCGGCAATTGGGCGTTGAGCGAGCATTACGCTTGCCGTGTCACGATTCCAGAAGGTGAGGTGCAGCACGTGATGCCATGGACTAAGCAGAGTTGCTGGGCGGAGCAGATGGATCAGTACGCGGAAGAGTTTGAGTTTGATGATGTTATTTCTGCGGGGGATATCTTTGATGGTGGCGATTTGCGGTGGCGGGCAGTGGCCGCACCCGGTCATGACATGGGTGCCCTCATGTTCTGGTGCGAGGCAGAAAAAATTCTGATTACCGG
>JANXWW010000138.1 GCA_025350945.1 Burkholderiales bacterium | reverse complement strand
GAAGCGCCCAATGGGAAATTTCCAGTTTCAAATACTGCTCTGAAAGCGCAAGCCAAAGGCCACATATATGGCAGCGCAAATCGCTTGTGGCCGCGCAATGCGCGAGGCGTGGTTGAAGTGCCGTATGTGATTACGCTCGATCCGGATAGTCGTGTTTCCGCTGCAATTACCCTGGCCAATACGCAGCTTGCGCCATTCATGCAATGGATTCCGCGCACCACACAAAACGATTATGTGTCGTTTAATCTGAGTGAAGATGAAAATTTCGGTTCGTGTTTTTCGGCTGTGGGCCGTGCAGGTGGCTCGCAAAATATTGGCGGTTCAAAGGCTTGCGGCACGGGTGTGCTGGTGCATGAAATGGGCCACGCTATTGGGCTTAATCACGAGCAACAACGCGCGGATCGCAATGCCTGGCTAAATATCGATCTGACCAATATTGATCCCAGTTTTATCGGTGCCAACTACGAGCCGCCACCTAATCAGCGCGATATTGGCGGCTTCGATTACGGCTCGATCATGCATTACTCGGCCTATAGTTTTGTGAAGATTTATAAGCCCAGCTTGAACACCATTCCTGCGGGCATTCCGATTGGTGCGCGCGAGCGTTATTCGTCGGGCGATCTGGAGGCGGTCCGCAGGCTCTATGATTTCGCAGAAGTAACGACCACCATTGATTCATTTCCCACCGGGCAGAAAGTTTTGGTGGATGGTGTGCTGATGGCAACACCGGCCACATTTAATTGGGCGATTGGGTCCACGCACGCACTTGGTGTACCAGCCGGTATTGCGAATTCGAATGGAAATTTACTCACGTTCGCGCGCTGGAATAATGATCGCGCGGCAACACTGAACCCCAATCAAACGATTACAGTGGCGGCAGGCGATGGCAGTCTTGGGCAGCCCGTCAGTCGTCCCGCTGTCAGCACCTACACTGCGCATTTTTCGCAAGTCGTTGAAGTAAAATCATCATCAAACGTGACCGGCGGCGTGGCAACATTATTCCCCGCACCTCAGCCTATTGCCGGTGCTGCAGGTTTGTACTACCGCGCGAACACGCCGATCACCGCCGATGCAGCGGCACCGGGCGGCTTTCAGTTTGCGCTGTGGGGCCCGCCGACCGGGTCGCTGTTTCATTTTCCGCTCGCCTCGAATCGTAGCTCAAACCAGTTTGCCGGGCCGGTGTCAATTGGTGCCAATTATGTATTGGCAGATTGGGTTGCTAATTTCACGGATACAGCACTCGCGAAAGTCAAAGCCGAACATGTCGGCGGCGAATTTACCGGCGCGATCACCACGCGCGTCGATGGCACCAATAACCTCGATCAAAATTTGCCGACCACCAGCTTTTTGTGGGCAACAGGTGAAGCGCGCGAATACCAGGCAAAGCCTATCGTGCGCGGGCTAACCAACAACGTGCGATACAAATTTGTCGCATGGGAAGGCGGTGCGACTTCCACCACACCGGCGCGCGTTATCGTCACCAAGCCTGCCGGGGGGTTAAATGCCAATGTGACTTACACTGCCCGCTACATCAAACAGTTCAAGGCATTTACCGAGATCGATAACGGCTCAACTTCATGCGGCAGCGTATCGCTCGACCGAGTCGGCCCTGATGAAGGTTTCTATAATTTTGGCGAGTCCCTCGTGGCGACTTATAACCCGCCCGCCGGAATGGTCATCGTTCGCTGGAATGGTAACTTTACAGGCACTGGCAATCAGGCAAGTTTCGTTATTACAGAAATCCCTTACGCGGCACCCGAGATCAATACTGTTGCAGAACCGCTGCGCATTTCATCGGTGAGCAAATCTCAATTTGATTTCGCCGCACCCATCGAATTTGATATTGTCGGCACAGGTTTTACCGCATCCAGCGAAGTCTATGTCGCCAACGTTCGCCGTAATGCGGTGCTGACGGGCGTGAATCAATTGCGCGTGACCATTCCTGCCGCAGACACACCGAACGTGGGCAAAGCCGTTGTTTACGTCGCCAATCGGGTGAATTCGTGTTCGGCGCTGGCATTCGCCGCGGTTGATATCAAGTCAAGTGGCGCACCTAACCCAACCGGTGGCCCCAAAACAGGCTGGTGGTGGAACGCAGCTGAAAGTGGCCGTGGCTTTTTCATTGAGAAGCGCGGCGATGTACTTTTTATCGCAGGTTATTACTACGAAGCGGATGGCCGCCCCACCTGGTTCACCTCTTCCGGTCCGTATTCAGCAACGACATTTACTGGCCGCGCGACGACTTTTAAAAACGGGCAAACTTTGGAAGGCAATTACGTTGCGCCGCAAACCAGTACCGATTTAGGCCCGTTGACCTTGACCTTCGCCGCCGACGGGCTCACCGCCAATATGGTTTGGCCCGGTGGCAATACACCCGTGAGCACGTTCGTGTTCGGCGGCATCGGTGTCGGCACCGGTGAAAATGGCTGGTGGTGGAATGCCAGCGAAAGTGGTCGCGGCTATTCGATTGAGGTGCAGGGCAATACGCTGTTCATGGTGGGCTTTATGTACGACGCAGCTGGAAATCCTGTTTGGTACTACTCGTCTGGCACCATGCAATCAGTTGCTAAATATGCGGGAAGACTTATCACCATTCGTGGCGGGCAATCACTGGGCGGCCCTTACAAGGCACCGACCAGCACGACCGATATTGGCAGCATCAGCATCGATTTCAGCAGCGCGGATCAGGCCAATATGATTCTGCCGAGCGGAAAAAAAGTGGCGATCACGCGCTTTCGTTTTTAGCAAAATATAAAATTACAATTCGCGTCAAGGCTTGGGCACAAAGTTGCACGCGAATTTTTAGGGAGATTTTTGATGCGGTTGCTTTGTTTGACTAATATTGCGCGGCTGCTGATGGCGAGCCTAATTTCATTCAGCGCACTCAGCACATTTGCCCTTCAGGCACAGCCAAAGCCCGATGCCCCGCCCGCCTACAACGTCAAAGAGAATTACACGAAATACGAATATCGCATCCCCATGCGCGACGGCAAAAAACTTTTTACAGCCATCTATGCGCCCAAGGATTCAAGCAAGCCCGCACCATTTTTAATGGTGCGCACGCCGTACAGCGTGGCACCGTATGGCGTGGATCAATATCGCGAAACGCTCGGGCCATCACCGGATTTTGAACGGGCGGGCTACATTTTTGTTTTCCAGGATGTGCGTGGACGCTACATGTCCGAAGGCAATTTCATCGACATGACACCGCATAAGGAAAAAAAATCGGCGTCCGACGTTGATGAAAGCACCGACATGTTTGATTCAGCCGAGTGGCTGCTTAAAAATATTCCGCACAACAACGGGCGCATCGGATTGTGGGGAATTTCGTATCCGGGCTTTTATGTATCGGCCAGCATTATCGATTCACATCCCGCGATCAAAGCTGCATCACCGCAAGCACCTGTGACCGACACCTATATGAACGATGATTCATATCACGGAGGCGCGTTTATGCTGGCGGCGAATTTCGGTTTTTATTCCAGTTTCAAGCGTCAGGAAAATCCAACTATCAAGCCGAATAAATGGGACCCGTTTGAATACGGCACCAAAGATGGTTATGAGTTTTTTTTGAATCTGGGAACGCTCGCAAACATGAACAAGCTCATCGACAAACCTGATTATGTGATGTGGAAAGACACGATCACCAACGACACCTACAACGATTTTTGGCAAAGTCGTAACATCGCCGCACATCTTAAAAACATCAAAACATCGGTACTCACTGTCGGCGGCTGGTTTGACGCGGAAGATCCGCAAGGCCCGCTCACCACCTATCGCACGATCAAGGCCAACAATCCTGGCATCTACAACGGTCTAGTGATGGGCCCGTGGGTGCACGGCGGCTGGGCGCGCAATGATGGTGAGCGCATCGGCATGGTGAGTTTTGCGGCGAAGACAAGCGAGTATTTTCAGAAGAAAATTATTTTTCCTTTTTTTGAGAAAAATCTTCGGTCTGCTGCGAATGATGCAAAAGGCATCAGCTCAAAACCAGCGGAGCCGTTTGCAGAAGCGCATGTGTTTGAAACCGGCACTAATATCTGGCGGCAATATCCGCAATGGCCGCCTGCTGAAGCGAAACCAACAATATTATATTTTGGTGCTGCCGGAAAATTATCATGGACGACTGCGCCCTCAGGCGCACCATCAGGCACACAAACCTCATACGACGAATATGTGAGCGACCCTGCCAAACCGGTGCCTTTCATTGCCTACACCGCCAGTGGCGTGCCACAGGAATACATGGTTGGCGATCAGCGCTTTGCCTCAACTCGCACCGATGTACTCACTTATTCAACCGATGTGCTGGAAGAAGATGTGACTATTGCAGGCCCGGTAAAGCCGAAAATTTTTGTTTCAACGTCGGGCACCGACAGTGATTGGGTGGTGAAATTAATTGATGTTTATCCCAGCGAATTGCCGGAACCACCGCCCGAAAAAACAGCGAACGCAGCAAACGGTGCACGTCCCAAAGATGCGCCAGGACCGAAAATTCAGCTCGCCGGTTATCAACAATTGGTGCGTGGTGAACCGCTTCGCGGAAAGTTTCGCGCGAGCTTCGTCACGCCACAACCATTCACACCCGGCAAAGCCGAGGCGATAACGTTCACGATGCCGGATGTGCTGCACACGTTTCGTCGCGGCCATCGCATCATGGTGCAAGTGCAAAGCTCGTGGTTTCCGCTGACGGATCGAAACCCGCAGGTATTCATGCGCATTCCTGATGCAAAGCCAGAAGATTTTAAGGCAGCGACGCAACGCGTTTATCGTGCTGGTGCGATGGCTTCAGGGGTTGAGGTCGGCTTGATTGGAAGTTTTAGCAGTACAAAATAAAAAATACTGCAAATAAAAAAGGCGCATTTGCATGCGCCTTTTTTGTTGCAAAAAATAATGCTGAAGCTGAAAATTATTTCTGCATATATTTTGGTGCTTATTTTGGCAGCAACACGGTATCAATCACATGAATCACACCGTTGCTGGCCGCGACGTCAGTTGTTGTCACCGTTGCATCATTTACCATTACCTTGCCGCCAGTTGCAGTCACCTTAATTGACTTGCCGTTAACCGTTTTGACATCACCCGGCTTTACATCTTTTGCCATCACGGATGCAGGCACCACGTGATATGTCAAGATCGACGCCAGTTTTGCTTTATCTTTCAGTAGTCCTTCAACTGTACCGGGAGGCAATTTTGCGAAGGCTTCATCAGTCGGTGCAAATACGGTGAACGGGCCTTTGCCTTTCAAGGTATCAACCAATCCAGCCGCTTGAATGGCTGTGACCAAAGTCTTGAACGATCCTGCACCAATCGCGGTATCGACGATATCTTTGGCTTGCGCCAAGGCACCGGCCGCAACCAACATTGATGATGCAGCAACGAACGAAACCAGTTTTGAACGTAGGCTAAATTTCATGTGAATTTCCTTAAAGTTGATGTGTCGAATAAATCTGTAATAAAGTAGTTAAAGTTAGAAGCGTTTGGGTAAGACCGGAGCAAAAACTATTGTTACCGGTTACAATCTTCTGACGATATTTTGAATCATTTGTTACCGATAAGTTCAAATAATTTACCAATGCGTATCCTAGACAAAATTTCCTTTAAAGAACAGACATTTAAGCTGCGCGAAGACGCGATCCTTGACGCTGCGCATCGTTTATTGGCGCAAAAAGGCTTTGATTTAATGACCATGGATGAGGTCGCCGCCGATGTCGGCATCGCCAAGCCGAGCCTGTACAAGCACTTCGTCTCGAAAGAGCAGCTCGTCGGCGCGGCGATGATTCGGCTGATTGAAGGCGCATTGGATTTTGTCGATCAGTTGCCACCCGCAGAGTCGCCCCTGGCCAAGATGAAACTTGTCCTCGGCTGGGCATTGCGTGTTCGCTTAGGCGGCGGCCTGCCTTACCTGCCCGCCACCAGCCCGCAGGTACGGGAGATGCTCACAAAAAATATGGGCTATGTCACCAAAGTACTAAAGCTGAACGATTTGCTGAGTGATATCGTTGCACTTGGAAAAAAAGCAGGTGAATTGCGCAGCGACTTGCCCGATGAAGTGATTCTGTTCAGCTTTTACGCGCGCTCGTGTGATCCGGCGGTCGACTATCTCAGACTGTATTCCGCGCTCGATAACGAAACAATCATCGCCCACATGATCACCGGGTGTTTTGATGGCTTGGCAGGGGCTCCAAAGGTCACCGTGGCTGGCAGTCGGTGAGTACTGCCAACGATTTAGTGCACGGTTGTAAATTGAAGCGTTCCCAATCCGCATTCACATTGATCGAAATCATGGTCGTCGTCGCGATCATCGCGATCTTGGCACTCACCGCCGTGCCCACGCTTTATCAAGGCGTGGTGCGTCAGCAAATTAAGGAAAGCATGCCGCTGGCCGATCTGGCCCGTGATGGCGTAGCAAGTTTCTATCGCCGCGAAGGTAAAATGCCCGCCGATAACGCCGCAGCAAATGTCCCACCTGCCAACAAAATTATTGGCAATTACGTCACCAATGTGACGGTGGTTGATGGTGCCGTGACGATGACATTTGGCAACAGCGCGTACAGCGCCGTCAAGAGCAAAAAGCTCACATGGCAACCCGCTATCGTCGTTGATGCGCCGACGGTGCCCATCGCCTGGGTATGCGGCGGCAAAGCACCGCCCAATGGTATGACGGTACAAGGGCGCAATGAAACCACCCTGCCCGGCAATATGCTGCCTGGCGGTTGCGGTTAATTTTCATTTTCGTTTGGATTAATCATGAAATACGAAAACCTGGGCAAGTCCGCTCTTTCCGTTTCCCGCCTGTGTTTGGGCACCATGATGTTCGGCGATCAAACTGACACTACTGAGGCAAGCAATATCGTCGCGCATGCGCGCGAGCATGGCGTGAATTTTATCGATACTGCCGACGTTTATTCAGTCGGCAAGTCGGAAACAATAGTCGGCGAACTGTTGAAAAAAGATCGCGACCAATGGGTGCTCGCCACCAAAGTCGGCAACAAAATGAGCGAGAAATTAAACGAAGCAAAATACTCGAGCACATGGGTCGCGCGCGAATGCGAGGCAAGCCTGAAACGCCTCGGCACAGACTACATTGACATCTATTACATGCATCGCGATTTCAACGGCATGGATTTGAGTGAAGCGATGCGATCAATTGAAGCGCTTCTGCGCGACGGCAAAATCCGCTATTGGGGTGTGTCAAATTTTCGCGGTTGGCGCATCGCCGAAATGATGCATCTTGCCAGTCAGTTAAACATGCCCGGCCCAGTTGTCTGCCAGCCCTACTACAACCTGCTCAATCGCCAGCCCGAAGTTGAAGTGCTTCCTGCGTGCGCGCACTACGGCATCGGCGTGGTGCCCTACAGCCCGATTGCGCGCGGCGTGCTCACCGGCAAGTACGCGCCGGGTGTTAAGCCTGATGTGAATACACGAGTGGGTCGCGGCGACAAACGAATCATGGAAACCGAATTCCGCGAAGAGTCCCTTGCCATCGCGCAAACGCTCAAAGCCTATTGCGAGAAAAAAAATATCGCCCTTGCCCACTTCGCCACCGCGTGGGTGTTAGCGAACAAAACAGTCAGTGCCGTCATCGCCGGCCCGCGAACATTCGCCCAGTGGCAGGATTATTTCGGTGCGTTGGATATCGTGATTTCTGACGAAGACGAAACGTTTGTAAATTCACTCGTGTCGTCCGGTCATCCGTCAACACCCGGCTATAACGATCCGGTCTATCCCTTGAATGGGCGGGTGGTTGGCGCGTAGTTAATATGAAGCGGGGCCGCTTACTGAGGCTGCTGGCCGCCGTGCAGTCAGTCCTGAGCAGGCTGTACTCACTCGCCTTAAAGCTGAACTGTGGCGCTCAAAAATGGAGGTCGCCATCCTAATGCTAATAGCCCGAGACCACCCCGATAAATCGCCCGTCACTTCGTCACAAAAACCACCCTCAATTCACCCTTCCCCGCGCCACATCCATAATCAATCGCGTCGCCAAATAAAGTCTCGGCTCAATCGAATCGATGTGAATGTATTCGTTGTCGTTCGAATGCGCGCCAAAGCTCAGTAGCCCGAAACGTTCGATAACTGGCTTCGTGTTGCCCAGCGCGGCAAAGGCGGCATCGGTTCCACCGCCAGCGACGGTATCGGTGACTTTCAATTCCTTGCCGAGCTCGGCGTAGATGGTTTGCGCGTGTTTGGCGATGGCGGCGGCGCTGGCGTTGAGTTCCAGCGGTGGACGCCGGCGTTCGAAGGTCATGTCGATCTTGGTATCGGGGATCAGTTGTTTGGTAATCGTTTCGCGGATGCGTTTCTCCAGCCCTTCGTAGTCGGATATGCGGATGACGCGGACATCTGCCGCGCCACTGGCCTCGGCCGGAATCACGTTGCGATTGGTGCCGCCGCTGATCATGGTCCAGTTCATTTTTACGCCGGTGACGGGATTTGAGAAATCCTTGGTCTGCAACATTTGGTGCGCCAATTCATAGATCGCGTTGCGGCCTCTTTCCGGGGCTGAGCCCGCATGCGAAGCCTTGCCGGTCACTTTTAACGTGACGGCGGCGATACCTGCGGTGGCCAATGACAAATTATCCGAGGCGACGGGTGAGCCTTCGTGCGACATCGTCAGATCATGCTCTGCGCCGAGCTTGGCTAATGTCGTGCGGCTGCCGGGTGAGCTGATTTCCTCGTCGCCATTGATGAGCACAGTCAGCATGCCGTACTCGCGAAAATTCATCGTTTTCAGGATCGACAGCGTATGCAGGATGACCGCAATGCCCGCTTTGTCATCGCCAATGCCCAAGCCATACGCACGATTGCTGTCGATACGGAATGGCTGATTGGCGAGCATGCCTTTCAAGTACACGGTGTCCATGTGCGCGATCAGCAGTATTTTTTTGCTGCCTGTGCCTTTGAATATCGCCTTCACCATGCGGCCGATTTTTGCGGGGGTATCGTGCATGCGATACGCATCTGCACCCGGCTCGATAAATTCCACCTCGCCACCCAAATCTTTCAGACGGTCGGCAATGAGCTGCGAAATCCGGTCGAGCCCTTCGCCCTCGCCACTGCCCGACTCAATATTGACAAGCTCTTTGAGGGTATCTAGCAAGGGTTGCTGATGTTTGCTGGCGAGGGTGAGCACGGCTTGATCGGGGGCTGCCAGAGGGGCTGCCAGAGGGGCTGCAAAAGCGGCTGAGGTGATGATGATGGCGGTAGCGATGAATAGTGTTGCTAGGCGGACGGCGAGGCGGACGGCAAGACGGACGGCAAGATGGGAGGGCATGATGATTCCTGTTTTGGGAGGATGGATGACGCGACGACTTTTAAGAGAGTTTTCGCCAAACACTCGCCAACCATCGCTGCTCGTGGCGCGCCAACCCGGTGGGCCGATAGTAGGTGAGGCACTCGGCAAATCCTGCACGCTGCAATTGCGCATGCCAACTCGCCGGACGGTGAAAACAGCTATAGCGGGCGTCGCTGCCGCCCTCTTCATCATCACCATGTGGAATCGAGGCAAACAACACGCCGCGTGGTTTGAGCGTGCCCTGTAAATCGCGCAGCACACGAGCTAGCTCTGTCTTCGGAATATGTTGCAGTGATGCGTTCGCGAAGATGCCATCAAAATAATTGGGCGGTAAATCAAGTGCTAAAAAATCTTGATGCCATACCATGCAGCCGCTGTCGGTGTGTTTGCGCGCCATGTCGGCGAACGCGGCGGCACCATCGAGCCCAATCGGAAGGTGTCCAAGAGCAACTAGGGTGATCAGATCCCGCCCCGGCCCGCAACCAAAATCCAGGATCGTATACGGCGGCACACCTTCGATATGCGCGAGCATTGCGTCGATGTTTTGCTGCACATCGTGGTCACGCGTCCCTTCCCAGTAGTCTTGCGCGCGCGACTCGTAATGGCCGAGGGTGGCGGCTGTGATGGCGGTGAGATTGTCTGAAGAATTGGGCATCCGTGCATAATGCCACAGCATGGCGCCGGGGAATGAAGCTCGTTTATTAGCGAGGGCTTTGGCGCAAAAGTGGCTGGAAATGGCCGTGGATTGTGGGGTTTTGCCAGTCGGGGCGCGGTGTTATGTGTGGAAATGAATTAGCGCGGGGACAGGTCTTAAATAATCATATTACTAACTTTACCCTACGGGAAATTAATTGTCTTTAAAGTCAATTTACGAAAATATGTCGATATGAAATTTTCCCTGGAAATCATGCGATGAACCGGTATCAGGCAGAAGCCCCATCTGCGCGATAACGATGCTGGTGTCGCGCAACACCAAAGTGAAAACCGGTTTAGTTGTATTGCAGATCGTTCAATTTTGCGGCGGGTGTTTCCGGCGAATTGAGCGGCGTCACAACAAACATGGACGGTGACGCGACAGCAACTTGTGTGGGCTGCACCTGTTTTGTGGAATCTGCATTTGCGCTGGTAAACAAAAATACGCTCACGGCAGCAACAGCGACAAAACTGGTAATAATTTTTGGGTCATGTTCATTTTTATTCCCCAAGGTTAAATTTTTGACTATTCGCGGCGTCTCGGCTGAAGGCTTCGTTACGTTGCGATGGTGCAATCTTATCGCTTGGGCTTTTCGTGCGCAGTGATGCAATTCACAAGGTTTGTTAACGATTATAAAAGTCGCAACAACAGCGATGCAGTCTCGAGCCAAACCTATTTCGGCAACATGCCAGCCGGTGATTTCTCATCAAGCGCTAAATTCAACATCCACGCAATCCGCGCCCCCGCCTTCGCGAGCTGCGCAGGCACGGTCGCCGCAGCGGCGGTCATATACGATTCAGACAAAGGCACCGGCGTAACGATGGTTGACTCCCATTCTTTGCCGCATTCAAATTTGGGCAGGTTGCTGTAGATAATGAATTTACTGAGCGAGTGCGATTCGTTCATCCAGTCGCGCACATTATTATTTACATCACCACTTTGCCATTTGGAAATTTGTTCGCGATATTTTTTTATTAACTCTTTCGCGTATTCAGTTTCATTTGATCCTCGAAGCACGCGTTTCACAATATCGGTATCCCACACGCCATGCAGTCTGCGCCCTTCACTGCTTTCAGGAATCAATACGAACTTAAGATTGCCGCCCAAATCGCCATCGTCGGCAGCATGTAATGGTTGATGAATATCGCCAATCATGTGAACGAGAAAACGCAGCGCCTGCGCACGGTCATCTTTGGAAGTTGCGCTGTCTTTCAGCTTGCGAAACAGCTCGGGGATTTTGGCGGATGCGCAGTCGCCTTTCGGACAATACTGATCGAAGGTCAGCGTTTTGCAAACGGGCTGATTATCGTAATGCCACTTTTCAGAGCCAGGCACTTTTTCGCTCAATTCCTTGCGGTTGATATCCATATACAACGACATATCCGCGAGGCCTTCGGGCGAGGCGCTGTTGTCAATAATTTGATTCAGGCGCAGCCGCGTTTTCGGCGTCAGCAGTTCGCTCGCAACCAATGCCGATACACGATGGCCTTCCGTGCCCCATGCATGGGCGACACGGCTGGTTGCGCAAAGGCTCAATAAAATTGCGATCAGCACCAGGGGTCGCACGTATATTTCAACAAACATTATGTATTCACCATAACCGAAAGACGCATTGTAGGCATGATTTATGGTCTGTTTCATGTCCACCCAAATCCATCCTGCCATCCCTCAAATAGGGGATACCCCGTGTGCGGTTTCGCACTTTACTTGATTCATAAATTGGGTAATATATTTATATCGGACTTGGTTGCAATATAGCAATCAAGAAAACTCAAGGCGCAATTTATTCGACGTGGCGTTTTAAGGCTCAAGGATTAAGTGTTTGTGTAGTGGAGTGGTGATAGTAGTGATGTTTCCCTTGGAGTAGTGCGTAGCAATTAAGCGGGCCTCGAATAGATATTTCGTCGCCCGCTATCTTTTTGCATTGATTGCATACGCGGCACAATACTTTCCGCACGTTAAACTCGTGGCATGACATCACAACGCGTTCACACCATCGATGCCCTACGCGGCATCGCCCTCTTCGGCATTTTAGCCGTCAATATTCAAAGCGCAGTATGGTCGCTGGGTGGCCCCACTCTCGGACAATTTGATGAAGCGAGCACCCTTCTCGACCGCGCTGCCGTTCTGTTCATTTCGTTTTTTCTGGAATTCAAGTTCTATCCGATTTTTTGTTTTTGTTTCGGCTACGGCTTTGCGGTGCAGGTGCGCAATTGGATTGCGAACGGACTTAATCCAAAAACATTATTCGCACGACGTTTGAGCTTTATCCTGGTTTTCGGTATTTTTCATGGCGTATTTTTATGGTTTGGCGAGATCCTCACGCGCTATGCAATTACCGGATTTATTTTGCGGCATTACGCCAGCCAAGGGCCGCGCGCACTGATTAAAGCGCTCAAATTCTGGAGCATCGGCACCATCATTGCCACCGTCATCCTTGCGGCATTGATATCAGTCGGCACATCTAGCCCGGAAGACTTAATCAGCATGAACGCGACCGCGATGAATGACATTGCCGCCGCAAAAATCATCTACACCACCGGCAGCTACATTGAGGTGACACGCCAACGCGCCACTGATTTCACGACCATCACGACCTCGTTTATTTTTTTAATTCCGCAGGTGATGGTACTGTTTTTATTGGGCGCGCTGACGGCGCAAATGGGGTGGCTAAAACAAGTTGGGCGACAAGCCGGGCGACATCGTGCATGGCTGACGAAAGTTTTTGTCGTTACCCTGATCGTGGGCTTGCCGATCAACATTGCGTTTACGATGAAAGGCTGGTCGATGACGAATTCTTTTACGGTGGACACGACTTTTTTTGAGTTATTCGTATCCACGCTCGCGCCGATTTTTGCCTTCGCCTATATCGCAGGGCTCGCACTCATCAGCGATACATCAGCGGGTAAAAAAATCATTGCATTTTTTGCACCAGCAGGCAAGCTCGCACTCACCAATTATGTTTTTCAATCGGTTGCGATGACGTTTCTGCTCTACGGTTACGGCCTCGGCTGGGGCGCACGTTTGCGGCAAGGTGAGTTGTTAATTTTAGCGATTTCGATTTACGCGTTTCAGCTCGCGATGAGTCATTGGTATTTGCGCACTTATCGCCAAGGGCCGCTGGAATGGATTTGGCGGCGCTGGACGAATGGGTAAATGAAAGCACCTTGTCCAGCGCGGCTTAGCGAGCATTTTTGCCTCAAAACGCGCACCAGTGTTAGTGTTTATGCTGTAAAAATCATCGCCAATACCGCCACCGCCATCACCACTGTCGCCGCCCAGCCGAGTCGCCGCAAGCGTTTGCCAATCGCATAATCACCCATCACTTCGCGCCGTGTGCCCAGTAACATCATCACGACCATGATCGGTACCGCGATGACACCGTTGATGACGGCGCTATAAAAAAGCGCTTTCACCGGATCAATCGGTGTGAAGCACAGGATGACGCCGCCCAAGGTCGCGACCGCAATAATGCCGTAGAAACCTTTACCTTCATCGGGTTTAAGATCGAGCCCCGCGCGCCAGTTGAGCGCCTCTGCAACCGCATAGGCCGCCGAGCCCGCCAGCACCGGCACCGCCAGCAAGCCGGTGCCGATAATGCCTAAGCTGAATAGTAAAAACGTAAATTCTCCTGCCAAGGGACGCAACGCTTCAGCCGCCTGTGCGGAGGTTTGGATATTGGTCACGCCGCTCGCGTGCAACGTGGCGGCAGAAGTGAGAATAATAAAAAACGCGACCAGATTCGAGAAACCCATGCCGATATAAGTGTCCCATTTGATGCGACGCAAATGCGCGCGGATGATGCCTCGTGTGGTGGCACGAACTTGGGCATCGATGGTGTTTGCTGCATCTACATGGCGATGCGAATCTGCAAAATTTATTTGTAATGCTGTGGTGCCTGCACGCAAATTTTCCATTTCCTGCGCGGCCTGCCAGAAAAAAAGATAGGGGCTGATGGTGGTGCCAAACACCGCCACGATGACGACGACCGTATCATTATTTAATTTTAATTGCGGCCATAGCGCGCGAATCAGCACTTCTGTCCATGGCACATTGATAGTGAATAAAACCGCGACGTATGACAGCAGCGCAAGTGTCAGCCATTTTAAATAGCGCACATATTTTGCATAGGGCAAAAACACTTGCAGCACTAGACAAAGCAGCCCGAACGTGACCGCATAAATATGCGCCGAACCACCAGCAATCAGGCGCAGCGCTTCGGCCATCGCGGCAATATCGGCGGCGATGTTAATCGTGTTTGCCACCAGCAGCAGCCCCACCACCGCATACACCACCCACACCGGAAAATGCTCGCGAATGTTTGAGGCCAATCCCTTGCCGGTAATGCATCCCAGCCGCGCGCTGACCATTTGAATGCCGACCATCAGCGGATAGGTAAACACCACCGTCCACAACATATTAAAGCCGAACTGCGCACCGGCTTGCGAATAAGTTGCGATGCCAGAGGGATCATCGTCTGCCGCGCCCGTGATGAGACCTGGGCCCAGATGCTTTACAGCGGGATGTTCTTTGACTTTGTTGATGGTTTTTTTCATGTTGATACTGTGCGCGAGTTTTCCTGATTTATTTTTCTAATTGACGTAACGGCAGAAAAAGTAATATGACGATGGTGCATTAAATTGTGTATCGAGCTTACCGCAGATTCTGCTATCGTTAGCGATAACTTTTTTTAGACTAAATTTCGTATACCGCTTATGAGCTCATCCAAACAGCAATCTTCCTTCTGGTTCGTCGTCGTGGTGGCCGCATCACTATTGATGGTCACGATGGGCGCGCGCCAATCGCAAGGCTTGTTCGTTTCGCCACTCAATACTGCGACCGGACTTGGCATTGCCAGTATTAGTTTCGCGATGGCGATTGGACAATTCGTGTGGGGCGCGGTTCAGCCGATCGCCGGTGCGGTCGCGGATCGCTACGGGCCGGGCCGCGTGCTCGCGGTCGGCGCGATTGTGTTGGCACTCGGCTGGGCAATTACGCCGCTGATGTCGTCAAGTTTTGGCTTGATCGTATCGATTGGCATCCTCACGGCCGCAGGCGCGGGCGCAGGCAGTTTTTCGGTGTTGATAGGTGCCGCCGCACAACGTTTACCCGCAGAGAATCGCGGCATGGCGGCAGGCATCATCAACGCGGGCGGCTCGTTTGGACAATTTTTATTTGCGCCACTTTTGCAAAAATTAATCAGCGCCATTGGCTGGATGGGTTCGATGTGGTCGATGGCCGTGATCTCACTATTCGCGTTGCCACTCGCCTGGTTGCTGCGCAAAAAGC
Organism: Burkholderiales bacterium; assembly: GCA_025350945.1. Taxonomy (GTDB): domain Bacteria; phylum Pseudomonadota; class Gammaproteobacteria; order Burkholderiales; family Usitatibacteraceae; genus UKL13-2. Next base: position 1,010 of record JANXWW010000138.1, on the reverse strand, counting down.
AGGTTGCAAACTCTAGAACTGGTGCGGCGATTGAGCCCAGTATTGGCGCGGCTCTTCAGCCTAAAGTGCCTGAAAAGCCGCTTAAAACGGCGATCTTCGAAGCCCTACAAGACCGCAGCTACTTGTTATTGCATGCCGGATTTTTTACCTGCGGTTTTCATATCGCGTTCCTCATCACGCATTTACCGGGCGAAGTCGCACTCTGCGGATTGCCGCCGAATGTCGCCAGTTGGTCGTTAGCGATTATCGGCTTAGCCAATATTGTCGGCAGTCTCGCGGTCGGCTGGGGCGTGGGCCATTACCGCAGCAAATACATTTTGTTCTGGATGTACGCGTCGCGTACCGTGATGGTGGGGCTTTATTTGCTCGCACCCAAGACGGATGTCACCTTCTATATTTTTGCCGCCGCCTTGGGCCTCACATGGCTCGCCACGGTGCCACCGACCGCCGGTGTGGTCGGCAAACTTTTCGGCACGCGCTATCTTTCCACGCTATTCGGTCTCACCCTGCTCTCACATCAGATCGGCGGATTTTTTGGCGCATGGCTGGGCGGCTTGGCCATCACGCAGCAAGGCAATTACGACTGGATGTGGTATGCGGATATGGCGCTGGCACTCGCCGCCGCGTTGTGCAATCTGCCGATTCGCGAAGCACCGATTGTCAAACGCGCGGCAGCCGCCGCGCTAAAGCCAGCGTAACGTTGTGTGGAATTAATCGCGGTGTGGTATTTATATTTAATTGAATGCAGCAACGGCGCGATGTACGCGGGCATCACCACCAATGTCGACGCGCGCTACGCGAAACACGCCAACGGCAAAGGCGCCAAATACACCCGCGCCAACCCACCCGTGCGTTTGATCGGCTCGATTGAATTCGCAGATCGCTCCAGCGCGTCGAAGGCGGAATATAAGATCAAACAATTGCCGCGAGGGGAGAAGGTGGCGTTTTTGTTGGGGGGTTAGTGGGTGATGGCTCGATGTGGCGGTTGAAAATGTCTTAGATCAGACGTT
>JANXWW010000136.1 GCA_025350945.1 Burkholderiales bacterium | reverse complement strand
CGGCGGATAACGTGTTCGGGGCCGAGTTCATCGGGGTGATTTAATCCTGCGGCGGCGAGCAATTCCTTGAGCGCGACCAGCGTGTTTTTATGAAATTGAAAAACGCGTTCAGCTTTGTCAGGTACCACCAGCGCGCGCATGCGTTTTGGATCTTGCGTGGTGACGCCGGTGGGGCAGTGGCCGGTATGGCAGGTTTGCGCTTGTAAGCAGCCGAGCGCGAACATGAAGCCGCGCGCGGCGTTGCACCAATCCGCACCCATGGCGATGATGCGTGCGATGTCGAAGGCGGTGACGATTTTTCCCGATGCGCCGAGTTTGATGCGATCCCGCAAGCCCACGCCCACGAGCGTGTTGTGCACCAGCATCAAGCCCTCGCGCAACGGCGCGCCGACGTGATCGGTGAACTCCAGCGGTGCGGCACCGGTGCCACCTTCGCCACCATCGACAACAATAAAATCCGGCGTGATTTGGGTTTTAAGCATCGCTTTTACCATTGCAAATAATTCCCACGGATGGCCGATGGCTAACTTGATGCCGACTGGTTTGCCGCCGGATAACTCGCGCAGTTTTTTAACGAAGCCGAGTAACTCCAGCGGTGTTGAAAACGCGGAATGCCTGGCCGGTGATACGCAATCCACGCCCATGGCTACGCCGCGTGCGGCGGAAATTTCCATCGTTACTTTGGCACCCGGCAATACGCCGCCGTGACCCGGTTTGGCCCCTTGCGATAATTTTATTTCGATCATTTTTACCTGATCGTTCTTCGCATTCTCGGCAAATTTTGCGGCATCAAATGTGCCGTCTGCGGCGCGACAACCGAAATAGCCCGAGCCTAATTCCCATACGATATCGCCACCGCCAGAGCCCGCGTTGTCGCCGCTACTTTGCTGCAAATGGTATTGCGAAATTGAGCCTTCGCCCGTGTCGTGATAAAACTTGCCGCGCTTCGCACCTTCGTTTAACGCCATGATCGCGTTAGCGGACAATGCGCCAAAACTCATCGCAGAAATATTGAACACGCTTGCCGAATAGGGTTGCGTGCAATCAGGGCCGCCGATCTTCAACCTGAAGTCATGGCTGGCAATTTCTGCTGGTGCGATGGAATGATTCATCCATTCGTAATCGGGTTGATAAACATCAAGCTGCGTGCCAAACGGGCGTTTGTCGGCAGCATGTTTGGCGCGCTGATAAACGATGGAGCGCTGCGCACGCGAGAACGGCAGCTCTTCCGTATCGGCCTCGATAAAATACTGGCGAATTTCCGGGCGGATGAATTCGAAGAAAAAACGAAAATGCGAGATCACCGGATAATTGCGGCGAATCGCCTGACGTGTTTGCGAGTAATCGATGATGCCCACCGCACTCAATAACGCAAACGCAATTGCAGGCCACAGCCATAGTGGATGCACCAGTATCAAAGCAAAACAAAGTGCTGCAAACACCACACAACTCGCCCACGCCCAGTAACGTTGCGGGACGATTGAATCGATAACGTTCAGCATGTGGATCCCTTGTTGATGTTTTGCGATTAGTTTTTTGTGGCGTGTTAAGTATTGTAATGGAGCTTAATTTCAATATGAAAACCCAGCCTGGGCGGGGCGTTTCAGCCATTATTGGTTGCTGAGGCTCACTAATGCTGGCGTCTAAATAAAAACGCCGCACTGTCGATCAACAGTGCGGCGTCGGTAATCTAATTTTTAATTGTCAATTTTGATATTCGACTCTTTAACAACTTTGCCCCATTTGGCAATTTCAGCGCTGATAAATGCTCCAAATTCTTTCGGGCTTTGTGCGCCCATGGTGGCGCCTTGCATGGCCCAGATTTTTCGCGTGTCCGGGTCATTCAACGCCTTGACCGCTTCCGCGTACATGCGATCCAGAATCGGCTGCGGAGTGCCCTTGATGCCCCAGAGCGCATACCAGGTGGTCATGTCGAATGTTTTGTAACCCGATTCGATCATCGTGGGCACATCCGGAAACGCAGGCGAGCGCTGCGCTGACGTCACGCCGAGCGCAATCAATTTGCCGCCGCGAATTTGTGGCGAAGATGAGCTTAACGTATCGAACGCCAGATCAACCTGACCGCCCAGTAAATCCTGCATCATCGGCCCGATGCCCTTGTAGGGCACATGCACCATGTCGATACCAGCCAGCTTCTTGAATAGTTCGCCCGCCACATGATGTGATGCGCCGCTGCCGGCGGAGCCAAAATTCAATTTGCCGGGATTCGCTTTTGCGTATTTCACTAGATCATCCACGGTCTTAAAACCGAATTTGGGATGCACCACCAGTACATGCGGCACATAGGCAAAAACGGTAATGGGCACGAAGGCTTGTTCCAGCTTGTAGGGTTTGTTGGTGTAAAGCGATTCAGCAATCGTGTGATGAATGGCACCCACAAAAAAAGTATAGCCATCCGCATCCGCTCTCGCGGCAGCTGCCGCGCCGAGCGTACCTGCTGCGCCGCCCATGTTTTCGATAATCTGCGTTTGGCCGAGTGCGGTGCCGATCTTCGCCGCCATCGGGCGCGCGAATACATCGGTGCCGCCTCCTGCGGGGAATGGATTGATCCAGCGCACGGGTTTGTTCGGCCACACCTGCGCCTGGGCTGACGATACAGATGCCAGCGCGATCAGCAAACTGGTTGCCGCCAAAATCCAGCTACACCACCCGCGATTTTTTGCTTGATGCAAAATCATTACGTTCCTCCTGCAGTTTTTTAGAAAATGCGAATTTTAAAAATGCTCATCGGCCACTCGTTGGCGGCTTGTAGATGTAAATACTTAAAAAAACATTATGCGGCTATTTTGGCCACTGTCTTTGATTTTGCGCATTCAGCGAGATACTGTATCGCTGCATCTACGCCGCCTTTTTTATGCGGCACGCCAGCAAGCTCAAGCCCCATTTCGACGCCGGACAAGGCCGCCATCAACGTCAGATCGTTGAAATCACCAAGATGCCCGATGCGAAATACTTTGCCTTTTAGTTTTGCCAGCCCCATGCCAAGCGACATATTGAAGTGGCTCAAAATAATGTCGCGCAAGCGGTCAGCATCGTGGCCCGCAGGTAACACCACAGCGGTCACGACCGAAGAATATTCAGCCGGGTTGGCGCACAAAATTTCCAGCCCCCACGCGCGCACTGCACGGCGTGTGGCTTCTGCATGACGATCATGCCGGGCAAATACATTCGCTAAACCTTCTTCGCGCAACATCTTGATTGCTTCACGTAATCCATAAAGCAAATTCGTCGCTGGCGTAAAGGGGAAATATCCTGTCTTGTTGGCTTCCAGCATATCGTCCCACGCCCAATATGCGCGTGGCAAGGTCGCTGTTTTGCTTAGCAGCAATGCCTTCGGCGAGAGCGCGTTAAAACTCAAACCGGGCGGCAGCATCATACCTTTTTGCGAGCCGCCAATAGTGACATCCACACCCCATTCATCATGGCGATAATCGATTGAACCGAGTGACGAGATGGTATCAACCATCAACAGGGCAGGGTGCTTTAATTTATCCATCACGCGGCGCACGGCAACCACGTTTGAGGTGACACCCGATGAGGTTTCGTTGTGTACCACGCACACCGCTTTGATCACATGTTTCGTATCCGCGGTGAGCCGCGCTTCGATTTCATTCGCATCAATTCCGCGGCTCCAATCGCCGCCTAAAAATTCTGGTTTCAAGCCGAGCTTTAAAGCCATCTTGTGCCACAGCGCGGCGAAGTGGCCTGTCTCCACCATTAACACCGCATCGCCTGCGCATAGTGTGTTGACCAGCGCAGCCTCCCACGCGCCCGTGCCCGAGGCGGGATAAATAATAACCGGATGCACCGTTTGAAAAACTTCCTTGACCCCTGCCAGCACCTCGCGACCCAGCGCACCGAACTCAGGCCCGCGATGGTCAATTACTTGTTGATCGATGGCGCGCAAAATACGATCTGGCACAGCAGACGGGCCTGGGATTTGCAGAAAATGTCTACCGGCGGGTCGTTGAGACGTATTCATTGGAAGCTCCAGAGAGATTAAATAGCTGGCGGAACTAAAGTTTGATCTTAATATTTGATTATTGTTGACCAACTTCACTGTTAATTTTGCGCAAAAATGGCAATACTATTCATACTACGATTGCGGACCCAGCCATGATTGTGAAGTAGGATCAGTAATTAAATGGTGATTGATATGACTGCGCAATCGTTAAAGTTCGTTCCAAAATCGTCTATCCAAAATAAGCAACATCCGCTCGCCGAAAAACTGATTCGTGAAGTCGATGGCGAGGTCATGTTTGACGCGGCCTCGCGCGGGCGCTATGCCACTGATGCTTCAATTTATCAGATCATGCCGGTGGGCGTGGTGGTGCCGCGCAATATGGACGCGGCGCTGAGTGCGATTCAGATTGCGGCCGAGCAAGACGTGCCGATTCTGCCGCGTGGCGGGGGTACCTCGCAATGTGGGCAAACAGTCGGTGCTGCGCTGATTATTGATAATGGCAAGTTTCTGAATTCACTGATCGATTTCAACGCCGACACAAAACGCGCCACCGTTCAGCCGGGCATGGTACTCGATCATCTTAATGCAAAATTAAAATCATCCGGCCTGTGGTTTCCTGTTGATGTTTCTACGTCCGCACAAGCCACTATTGGTGGCATGGCGGGCAATAATTCCTGCGGTTCGCGATCATTGTTTTACGGCAATATGGTGCATAACGTCGCGGCAATTGAAGCGGTGTTGGCGGATGGCGCGGTGGAGAAATTTTCTGAGTTGCATAACGATATTGATGGTGGTCGCTCA
>JANXWW010000123.1 GCA_025350945.1 Burkholderiales bacterium | reverse complement strand
CGCCCGCAAAAAGGCCGCTATCGGCAGTTTTATCAGTTTGATGTGGAAGCATTTGGTTTCGCCGGGCCGGACGTGGATGCCGAGCAGATTGTGCTGCTGACGCGCCTGTGGAAAAAGCTGGGCATTAATAACGTGACGCTGCATATTAATTCCATCGGCGACGCAGGTGCACGCGTTGCACATCGCGAGGCGCTGGTGAAATATTTTGAAGCGCATCAGGATCAGCTTGATGAGGACGGCAAGCGCCGGTTGTATACCAATCCGCTGCGCACGCTGGATACGAAAAATCCGAAAATGCAGGCGCTGATTGATGCGGCACCGAAACTAATTGCATACCTGGATGAGGCCGCGATTGCGCACTTTGAGGGCGTCAAGCAGCGTCTGGATGCCGCAGGTGTGGCCTATATTATTAATCCGCGATTGGTGCGCGGTTTTGACTACTACAATCGCACCGTATTTGAATTTATTGCGAAGGGTGCGGATTGGGAGCTCACGATTGCGGGCGGTGGTCGCTACGATGGTTTATTTGCTGAATTGGGCGGCAAGGGAACGCCGAGCTGTGGGTTTGGCTTTGGTGTTGAGCGAGTGATGATGGCCCTGCAAGAAAGCGCGCCTGTCGCTGTAGAGACGTTGGACGCTTATGTTATTTACGCGGCCGAAACACAAGACGCTGCCTGGGTCACGGCGGAGCGCTTGCGTGATCGTGGGTTGCGGGTTGCAGTACACGCAGGGGCCGCCAATGCAGGCGATGGCGCAGTGGCGAGTTTTAAATCCCAAATGAAGAAAGCTGACGCCAGTGGTGCCCGCTTTGCTATTATTGTGGGTTCTGATGAAGTGGCGCAATCGATGTTGAGCATGAAAGATTTGCGCGGTAGCGGTCAACAACTGATTTCTGTAGATGCTGCTGCCGCACTCATGCTGAATGCGCGAGCTGCTTCTTAATTTTTACCCTATTTTTTAACTGTTTCAGCAATAGCCAAAAGGTTTTCCATGTCAGCTTACGATTTAGAAGAACAAGAACGTATTTCCGCGCTCAAAGATTGGTGGGACAAATGGGGCACGTGGGTTTATCTCGCGGTGGCGGCATTTTTTATTGGTGTGATTGGCGTGCAAGGCTTTCGCTACTATCAAAAGACCCAGGCCGAACAGGCTGAGACATTATTCAAAAGCGTGAAAAAAACGGCTGAAGAAGCGAACGCGAGCAAAGAATACAAAAAGCTAACTGAAGCAGCGAACACATTATCGGAAAAATTTCCGCGTACATTTCAGGCCACCGATGCACAGCTAATGGCCGCTAAAAGCGCATTTGAAGCGAAAGATCTCGCGGCTGCTAAAACGCATTTGCAGTGGGTGGTGGATAACGGTCGCGATACGCATCGCAATATCGCCCGCGTTCAACTCGCCAGCGTATTGCTTGAAGATAAAAAATACGATGACGCATTAAAAACACTCGACGGTGTCAAAGAAGATGCGTTTGTCAGCGTAGCATCGGATTTGCGCGGCGATATTTTTGCGGTGCAGGGCAAGCGCGATGAGGCACGTGCCGCGTATCAAGTCGCCGCCGAACGTGCAGGCGATCGCAGTCCGCTCAAAGCGATTTCGCAGGCCAAGCTGGATGCGTTTGGTGGTGCCGTCGTGGTTGCCGGTGCCCCCGACAAAAACGCTGCTGCTAAGCCCGCCGACGATAAAGGAGCAAAAAAGTGATTTTACGTAACCTGCCACGTAACCTGTCGGTGAATGCCCCATCTAAAGTGGGTTTGAGTGGTTTGTGCCGCCAAGGATTGGCGCTTGCATTTTTGACCGTTGCATTGACAGGTTGCAGCACCATCGGCGGCTGGTTCGGCAGCAGTGGCAAGAAAAAACCTGTGCCATTGGCGGAAATGAAAAACGATACGGTGACCAGCGCGTGGTCCGCATCAACGGGCAAATCTGCTGGCTATTTATTTGTGCCCGCAATGGCTGACAAGCTCGTCTACACCGCCGCCCATGACGGCACCGTGAGCGCGCTGGCGGATGAGGGTGGCCGCTTGGTCACTAGAATCGACGCAAAATCAAAGCTCAGTGGCGGGGTGGGTGCGGCAGAAAATATTGTGGTCGTGGCGAGCAACAAAGGTGAAGTACTGGCGTTTGATCCGGCCGGTAGAGCGCTCTGGAAATCCAGCGTGAGTGGCGAAGTGTTGGCACCCCCCAGTGTGCTGGCGGCGAGCGTGATTGTGCGCACAGCCGATGGCCGATTGTTTGCGCTAAACCGCACGGACGGTAAACGTAAATGGGTCTATCAGCGTCCACCGCCTGCGCTCACGTTGCGCACCAATGCGGGCGTGCTGGCGAGCGGTGCAACCATTTATGCAGGTTATCCAGGCGGAAAAGTGGTGGCCATTGAAGCCGAAAGCGGCAAGCCGACCTGGGAGGCAACGATGTCGTTGCCGCGTGGTGCGACCGAGCTTGAGCGTGTGGCGGACGTTTCCGGCGTTCCGGTGCTGGACGACTCACGTGTATGCGCAGCGGTGTATCAGGGGCGCACAGGTTGCGTGGAAACACTGAACGGCAATGTTTTATGGACGCGTGAAATATCGAGTGCGGATGGCGTCGCCATTGATGGTAAATATTTGTATGTTGCCGATGTCGAGGGCAATGTGCATGCGCTCGATAAAACCACCGGCGCATCCGTCTGGAAACAGGAAAAATTAGTCAGCCGCGATCCCGGAACGCCTGTCATTATCAAAGGCAAAATTTTGGTGGGTGATGTTAACGGCCTCATACACGCGTTATCGCCGGAAAATGGCGAACTGATTGGCCGTGCGACAACCGATGGCAGCCGTGTCGTTTCATTGCTTGCTTATGGCGACCGCGTGGTGGCACAAACCGATAAGGGCTCGGTGTATTTGCTTAACGTGAAGTAATGCGGCAAGACGACTGAATCAGCCTTGGCCAAGCCTTCATGCTTATTTTAAAAACTTTGTATAATCAAAAGTGCCGATAAGTATGAGGGGGCTCTGGCGGATTGTTTTTTGTGCCCCCGTCAAACTTGGCTAGATGGTAGATGATTAGAAGAAGGTACAGATTTCTGTTGTGGCTCGATGTCAACCGTTTGATGGTCACCCCGTTTTAGTGGGGGTAAGGTTTTACAGTTTGATACAAATTGCATTGATGCTGGAATCAAGCTGGCAGGCTCAAAAGTATCTGTTACAAAAATGTTTTACTTTCACTCACTCCAAGGAAAAGATATGAAAAAGATCCTCGCAATCCTCGTCACCCTCGGCGCATTTTTTGCGTCGGTCACCATGGCATTTGCCGCAGTAAATTTAAATACCGCCACCAAGGAAGAGCTGATTTCTCTCAACGGAATCGGCGAAGTCAAAGCGCAAGCCATTATCGATTACCGCACCAAGAACGGCCCGTTCAAGACGCTGGCTGATGTCGATAAAGTGCCTGGTATTGGCGAAGGTACACTGAAGAAAATTGAAAAAGATGTGGGTTTGACCGGCAAGACTACCGTTGTTGCCAAGGCAGATGCGAAACCTGCTGCCAAGGCCGAGCCGAAAGCAGACGCAAAACCTGCTGATGCAAAAGCAGAAATGAAGAAAGATGCTGCTCCCGCAAAAGCTGAAATGAAAAAAGACGCTGCTCCTGCAAAAGCCGAAAAAGCGATGGCTGCTGATGCGAAAAAAGCAGATACCAAAGAAATGTCTGCCGCTGACAAGAAAGCTAAAGCTATCGAAGAGAAGAAAGCAAAAGCAGCCGCTGCCAAGCAAGAGAAGGCAGACAAAGCTGCAAAAGCTGCTGAAGAAAATAAAGCCAAAGCTGAAAAAGCTAAAGCCGACAAAGAAGCAAAGGCTGCCGCCGCCAAAGCACCCAAGGCCGACAAGCCCGCAGCGAAAGACGCTGCCAAAGATGCATCGAAAGACGCACCGAAGAAATAATATTTTAGTCGGGTGTTATTTGCCTGATGCAGAAGTTGGTATTGAAAAAAAGCCCCGCGATGCGGGGCTTTTTTATGGGAAAAAACCAGTACTGGTGCGCTGTTTGGAGCATTTTTGCTTGTAACGCTGTGCAGGTTCTCGTGTTTGGTTTAGCAGATTCAAATCAGCACTTCAATCCCCACATTATTCCATTCCGCCGCCTCCTGCTTTAGCTCATAGGCCGTGAGATCGTTTCTGGTCAGCCAATCGCTTTCTACGTCGAGGCTAAATTTTCGGCCGGAAACATGGCGCGATAAATTGAATAATTTTCCGTTTAAATTGCGGCGGCTGCGCGACAGCAATACCGCTAGTCGTAAACACAGCACCCGCGATACGAATAACGGGTCTTGCATAAACTCCGGATTCACTTTTGATAATTTGCCACGCTGGGCGAGAATCAACGCGGCGAGCGCAGCCTGCTCACGTTTGGAAAATCCCGGCATGTCCGCATTACCAATAATATAGGCCGAGTGTTTGTGAAAGCCTGCCTGCGCAATCGAAATCCCGATCTCGTGCAAATGGCACGCCCAGCCTAGTGTTTGGCGATGCTGGAAGCGGCGCTCCTTGATGGTTTCGGCATCATTTTTTTCGTCTGTTTGTAATGGGTTTTCATTATCAATCGCATCAAAAAATCGCAGTGCTGACGCTTCCACGCGTACCGCTTGCGCCTGATCGATGTGATAGCGCTTGGCGAATTGCGTGACGGTAGCATCGCGAATATCCGCATGAAATGTGCGCCCCAATAAATCGTAAAGCACACCGTCTCGCAAGGCGGTGTCGGCAATCGACATTTCTTTCAAGTTAAGCTCTTCAAACACGGCCGTCATGATCGCCAGCCCACCCGGCAGCACGGGGATGCGATCACCTTTAACGCCGGGAAGATCAAGGCTTTTGAAGTCACCCGCTTTTATCGCTTTTTCTTTCAGCCATGCCAGACCGTCGCGGGTAATGGTCTCTTTTGATTGACCGTTTTCGACCAGAATAATGCCGAGTGCTTTCGCAGTCCCGCTTGACCCGAATGCTTCGCGCCAGCCTTCCTTGCGGAATGGCGTCGTGATCGATTCTAGCTCACGTGCTGCGGCGTATTCGGCTTCCTTGAACGATTTGCGATCCAGCTTGCCGCCGGGAAAGTAGCGCTCTGAAAACGACACGCAACCCATATAAAGACTATCAACCAGCTTGGGCTTCATGCGATGACCGATAATAAATTCGGTTGAGCCGCCGCCGATATCGACGACCAGCCGGTTATGATTCGCGGGCGGCAGAGAATGCGCGACACCAACATAAATTAGACGCGCTTCTTCGCGCCCCGCAATCACTTCTATCGGATAACCTAAAATACTTTCTGCTTCACGCACAAAGCTACCCGCATTTTTGGCGATGCGCAGCGCATTGGTACCGACCACGCGCACCGCGTCTTTGGGCAGCCCGCGCAATCGTTCTGCGAATAATCGTAATGCGTTGAGCGCACGCTCGGCAGTTGCCGCATCAATCTGCTTTTCAGGCGTGACACCCGCACCGAGCCTGATTGTTTCTTTCAAATTATCGAGCGGGTAAAGCTGGTGATCCACCACTCTGGCGATTTGCAGATGAAAACTGTTGGAGCCAAGATCGACGGCGGCTAAGGTGTGATGAGGCATGTTTGTCGTTAAATTGTTGTTAACTTTATGGGCAGTAATGGTTTTTGCGAGTATGTCACATGCCATGTCAAATCTGATAAATTGCGCACCGTCACAAAAACGTCATAAGCTGTCGGTATCGTGAAGTTACATTATAAAAAACAATCAGACATGGTTACGAAAAAAACGGTTAGCCGATTTTTAAATCGGGAAATCCAGCTGCTCGCATTTAATCATCGTGTACTGGCGCAGGCGGAAGACAAGACCGTTCCGCTGCTGGAACGCCTTAAATATTTATCAATTGTGTCGTCAAATCTCGATGAGTTTTTCGAGATCCGTGTCGCCGGTTTGAAGGAGCAGATCAAGCTCAATTCCACCATGCGCGGTGACGATGGTCGCAGCGCGAAACAAACCTTTCGCTTGTTGGTCACTGAAGTCAATACGATGGTGGCGCGGCAATATGCGCTGCTCAACGACGAAATGTTTCCGGCCATGGCGGCGGAGGGCATTCGCTTCGTACGCCGCGCAAATTGGACATCTGCCCAGCAAACTTGGGTCAAAGATTTTTTCTTCCGGGAAATGATGCCGCTGCTCACGCCCATTGGTCTTGATCCCGCACACCCGTTTCCGCGCATCTTCAACAAATCACTCAATTTTGCCGTCGAGTTGCGCGGTCGCGATGCGTTTGGTCGCGACTCGCAGCGGGCGATTGTGCAGGCACCGCGAGTGCTGCCACGCGTCATCAAGTTTCCGGTCGGCATTGCCAGCGAGACGGATGATCGGTCAAGCGAGTTTGTGTTTTTAACGTCGATCCTGCACGCGCATGTTGGCGAATTATTTGCGGGTATGGAAGTGCTCGGCTGCTATCAGTTTCGCGTGACGCGAAATTCTGATTTATTTGTTGATGAAGAAGAAGTGAAAAACCTTCGCATCGCCTTGCAAGGTGAATTGCCGCAACGCCATCTCGGTGATGCGGTACGACTTGAAGTTGCCGATAATTGTTCGGATGAAATGACGCAGTTTTTGCTCGCGCAATTCGAGCTGGATGAGGCCGATCTTTATCGCGTGAATGGCCCGGTCAATTTGGTGCGCCTGATGAATGTGCCCGATCAGGTGGCGCGGCCTGATCTCAAATTTCCGCCGTTTGCCGCGGGCTCGCCCAAGGTCATCCAGAAGCTCAACAAGCAAAAAGACGTGAGCGGCATATTTGAAATCCTCGCCAAACATGATGTGTTGTTGCACCATCCGTTTCAAAGCTTCGCGCCTGTGATCGAATTTATTCAGCAGGCCGCGCGCGATCCGCAGGTGGTGGCAATCAAGCAGACTGTTTATCGCACGGGTACTGATTCGGCCATCATGGAAACGTTGATTGATGCTGCCAAGCGAGGTAAAGAAGTGACGGTGGTGGTGGAGCTGCTGGCGCGGTTTGACGAGGAAGCCAACTTGAATTGGGCAGCCAAACTTGAGGCAGTGGGGGCGCATGTGGTCTACGGTGTGGTGGGCCATAAAACGCACGCGAAGATGGCGCTGATTGTGCGCCGCGAGTTTGAAACCGGCGACGAGGGCCGTAAAATATTGCGACGCTACGTGCATCTGGGTACCGGCAATTATCATCCCCGCACCGCCAGGCTTTATACCGATTTTGGTTTGTTGACTTCCCATGAAGGCATCTGCGCGGATGTGAACGAAATTTTTGTTCAGCTCACCGGGCTTGGCAAGGCCACGAAATTAAAACATGTGTGGCAATCGCCGTTTACGCTGCATGATCGTGTTATCGCTGCAATCGATAATGAAATCAAATTGGCAAAATCCGGCAAGCGGGCTTTAATCATTGCCAAGATGAATTCGCTGCTTGATCCTGATGTGATCGAGACACTTTATCGTGCGTCCGCTGCCGGTGTGAAGATCGACTTGATCGTGCGTGGCGTATGCGCGCTGAGGCCGGGCGTGCCGGGATTGTCGGAGAATATTCGGGTGCGATCCATTGTTGGGCGCTTTCTGGAGCATTCGCGTATTTTTTATTTTCGCGAAGGCGGCAGCGAGCGCGTGATGCTATCCAGCGCGGACTGGATGGAGCGCAATTTCTTTCGGCGCATTGAAACCTGCTTTCCCATTCTCGATCCCAAACTCAAAAAACGCGTGATCAGCGAAGGCTTGACACCGTATTTGCAGGACAACGCACAAGCGTGGGAAATGGACGGTGACGGTGGCTATACGAGAAAGAAACCGGCACGTGGCGCGCGGGGTGTTCGTCGCGCGGCGCAGGAACAGTTGCTGCAATTGCTGGCGATGGAATAGTGCAATTCTTTTAAATCTGTCGTCGCTCAGTTTGCGCAGTTAGCCAAACCGATACGGCACCGCCATCACCAGAGCTTCCACCACGCTTTCGCGCCTGATTTGGAAACAGTCGAGTTATTGGGAAAGTTTTTTTCCAGCACACGGCGCGATGAATTAGCCAACTCGGTCATGCCCATTTTTTCGTACGCTTCTACACTCACTTCCAGCGCGTCTTGCGTGGCGGGCGCTTGCGGATAACGCTGTAGTACGTTTTGTGCGCGATTGACCGACGCTATATATGCACCACGGCTCATGTAGTAGCGCGCCACCGAAATATCATGCCGCGCCAATGTATTGACGAGATAGGACATACGGGCGCGCGCATCGGCTGAATAAATACTGTCTGGAAAACGGATAACCAAATCCTTGAACGCTTCAAACGATTCGCGCAGCGCTTTCGGGTCGCGATCCGATGGATCAAGGTTCAGCAAATCACCGAACAATCCCAAATCCGGTTTAAAAAACGCGAGCGCTTTTAAATACAGCGCGTAATCCAGATTGGGATGATTAGGATGCAACTTGATAAAACGTTCGGTCGCGGCAACGGCCTGTGTGCTGTCGTTTTCCTTGTAATACGCATAGGCAATATCGAGCTGCGCTTGCTGCGCATAGCGGCCAAACGGATAGCGGGCCTCAAGCGCTTCGTACAGCTTGATTGCACCCGCATAGTTGCCGGAATCGAGATCGGATTTCGCGTTTCTGTAAAACTCTTCCACGCTCCAGTTTTTTTGCTCATTGAGCTTCTCGCCAAATAGGCCGCAACCGCCCATGAGGCCGATGCCTAAGGCGGTGATGGTGTAGAGAAGAAAAGACAATAGGATGCGTCGTGTCATAATTTGCGAATGCCAATAGAACTTGAAGACGAAGATTATAGCCCAACCGAGCTGGATCGCCTTGCCCAACCCAAAGCCCACAATGCCTCGGTGCCTCAGGTGACACTCACGGTGCCGCTGGCATTAATCGGCAGGCGGCTGGATCAGGGATTGGCGGAATTGTTCCCCGATTATTCACGCAGCCGTCTGGCAGGAATGGTCAAAGACGGGGCGATTTTGCTGGACGGTGTTGCCGCACAGCCTAAGAGTAAATTGCTCGGTGGCGAAACCATTATCGCCACCTTGACGCCGCGCGAGGAAGAGCTGGCGTTTAAACCGGAAGTGTTGCCGATTGAAGCGATTTATGAGGATGATGCAATCATCGTCATCAATAAACCAGCCGGACTGGTGGTGCATCCCGGCGCGGGTAACTGGAGCGGTACGCTGTTGAATGGATTGCTCGCGCGCAACCCGCAAGTCGCCAATTTACCGCGCGCGGGTATTGTGCATCGCCTCGATAAAGACACCAGTGGCGTAATGGTGGCGGCGAAAACCGAGGCGGCACAATTATCCCTCGTGCGCCAACTACAAGCGCGAACCATGAAGCGCATCTATAACGCACTGGTGCGCGGCTACGTGAAAGACAGTGGCACGGTGGACGCGCCGATTGATCGTCATCCGCGTGAGCGCACTAAAATGGCAGTGATTGGCGACACGCGTCGTGGTGAATCCAACGCCGGAAAATCTGCTGTCACGCACTATCGTCCGATGGAGCGCTATGAATTTCATTCGCTCATCGAATGCTCGCTTGAGACCGGTCGCACCCATCAGATTCGCGTGCATATGCAATTTATCGGCTTCCCGCTGGAAGGCGATCCCGTCTACGGCCCAACCATGACCAAGATTGACGCGCATGTGCGCGATACGTTCAATGCGTTTGGCAGGCAGGCGCTGCATGCGCGCAGGCTCACGCTGGAGCATCCGGTGACATCTGAGGCGATGACCTTTGAATCGCCGCTACCGGAAGATATGCAGGAGTTGATTGCATTCGTGCGTGAGCTATAGATTGAGCTTAAAGTGAGTTCACCTTTGAGCGCAAGTGATCTGATTTTCCCCGGCTGGCCACAACCGGCAAACGTTAAAGCGTTTTTCACCACGCGCGCAGGTGGCGTGAGCGCGAACACCGAGCACGCAGATTTTGGCACGTTAAATCTTGGCCGATCAACCGGCGATGCGCCGGACGCCATTGATGAGAATCGTCGCCGGGTAGCCGCTTTGCTGCCGCACGCTCCCAAGTGGCTGAGTCAGGTTCATGGCAGCCGCGTGGTCGCTGCCGATGAGGTGATTCATTTGCGCGAAGATGTGAAAGCAGATGCTATCGCCACATCAATACCGAACATGCCCTGCGCCATCATGGTCGCTGATTGTCTGCCCGTGTTGTTCTGCGACGACGCGGGGGAGCATGTCGCCGCCGCACATGCCGGTTGGCGCGGCCTCGCGGCAGGCGTGCTGGAAAATACTGTGGCCGCAATGCAGATTCCAGCCGCATCAATTACAGCGTGGCTCGGCCCTGCTATTGGCCCTTCTGCGTTTGAGGTGGGTAATGATGTGCGTGATGCTTTTGTTTCGTGTGACCCTGCGGCGGCGGCGTGCTTTGTGCCGCGTGGTGATGGCTACCCTGATAAATTCATGGCGGATATTTATGCGCTGGCACGCCTCTGTCTTGCGCGTGCATGTGTCACACGTGTGTACGGTGGCGAGTTTTGCACCGTAAATGATGCGTCACGTTTTTTCTCATATCGGCGCGAAGGCAAAATGGGCCGGAAGTCAGGGCGGATGGCGGGGATTATCTGGATTGAAAAATAGCGCAACGGGTCGTCTATCTCGGACGCTGCGTGTTAAACTTATGCAATCAAGTTGCAAATAGAGTGCGCTTAGCCGCAAGAAAAGCAACGCCAGTCCCTACATGACCCTTGTACATATCCTCATCGCTTGTCTTGCCGGAAGCACACTATCCGCGCTGCTCGCGGCATTATTGGCCTGGCGGGTGCAGCCGCGCTTGATCCCGATGTTTGTAAGCTATGCGGTAGGAGCTTTACTGGGCGTGGTGTTTCTGGATTTGCTGCCGCATATTTTTGAATCGGGTACGAAAACGCATCAAGCCGCCGCGTGGATTTTGGCCGGGATCATGGCGTTTTTTGTGCTGGAAAAATTGGTGCTGTGGCGACACAATCACGATCATGCAGGGCAGGCGGAAGCCGCGATTGCAAGCTCACATGCACACTCACATGCACACTCGCATGCGCATTCTCACGGCGCAGATTCACACACACACCCGCACGCGTCCGCAACAGGCCGCGAAACATCGGCGTGGATGATTATCATCGGCGATGGTTTTCATAATTTTACGGATGGCGTGGCGATTGCCGCCGCATTTTTGGCGGATTACCGGTTGGGTGTGGTCACATCGGTGGCGATTATTGCGCACGAGTTGCCGCAGGAACTCGGCGATTTTCTGGTGCTGATTCATTCTGGTTTTAGTCGCGGCCGCGCGCTGTTCTGGAATCTGGTGTCGAGCTTTGCGACGCTTATAGGCGCGGTGTTGGCGTATTTTACGTTGCGCAGTTTTGAAGCGTATTCGAATATATTTTTATGCTTTGCCGCATCTAGCATGATCTATGTCGCCATTGCGGATTTGATCCCAGGCCTGCACAAGCGCTCAACACTCACCGATACGCTGCAACAAATCGCGTTAATCGCGCTTGGCATTGCCTCGATCTGGCTCGTGCAGAGTTTCGTCGGTCACTGATTCTGGCGGCGCTTGTCGTAATGCAGCAGGTCGTCGAGGTTTACCAATAAGCCACACCAGCAACGCACAAGGTGCCAGACCAAAAAATAAAAACGTGGCCACGCCCGCGACCAGTGTTTTTTGCATCACCGCAATCATCAAAATGACATACAGCCAGGCGATAAGAACAATATAAATTTTGATTTTCCTTTCGGTGGTTTTACTGCACTGCACAAAATTAGGGTCGAAGCCAGATTTGATTTTTTGAAGCGAGTGTGCAAACCTTGAGGTTCTAACGCAAACTATGGTCATTCCACCTGTTATTCCACCTCTTTCGCACATCGTAAATGAATTCCGCGCCTAGTCCCATCGACATCAATAAAACAATTGCCGCTATTCAAGAAGCAGGAAGTCGCTGGATTCATGGTCTGAGTGAAATTCCTCAGCCCAATAGCTTTAACGAAGCCTGGAAAATGTGTGCGGACGCGTTTGCCAGCGAGCCTGAAAAAATGGCGTTGTTGCAGGCGCGCATCGCGGCCGAGAACCAGCGTTTAATGGCGCTGCTTTCACCATCAGCCGGGCAATCCAATAACAGTGAAGCGCAAATACTGCTGAGCCAAAAAGACAAACGCTTCAGCAGCGAGGCGTGGCAGACGAATGCCGGTTTTCGCAATCTTGCCGAGTCCTATCTGGGCATGAGCCAGCTTGTACTGAATGCGATTGAGGTGGCTGATTTATCGCCGCATGCAAAACATCGCGCGCATTTTTTCACGAAGCAATATCTGGATGCCATGTCGCCAGCGAATTTTTTAATGACCAATCCCGATGCGATGGAAGCCGCCTTGAAGTCGCAAGGCGAAACACTGCGCGCCGGTATTGAAAATCTGAAATCCGACATGGCGAAAGGCCATATTTCGATGACTGACGAGAGCGCGTTTCACGTCGGCAAAAACATCGCGATGACGCCTGGCAGTGTGGTATTTGAAAACGAAATTTTTCAGCTTCTGCAATATGCGCCGCAAACTGCTGACGTGTATCTTCGCCCCTTGCTAATGGTGCCGCCGTGCATCAACAAATTTTATATTCTCGATTTGCGTCCCGATAATTCGTTTATCGAATACGCGGTGCAGCAGGGCTTTACGGTATTTGTCATGTCGTGGCGAAACGTGAATGCGCGTTTCGGAAACCTGACCTGGGATGATTATTTGCTGCGCGGTGTGATCAAGGCGATTGATTCCGTGCGAGTGATTACAAATGTTGAAAAAATCAACACGCTCGGTTTTTGTGTGGGCGGAACGATGCTGGCGTCCGCTCTTGCCGTGCTGCGGCGCATGGGTCACGACGTGGTGGAAAGCACCACATTGCTCACCACCTTTCTCGATTTTTCTGAGGTTGGCGATATTGAAGCCTATGTGGACGAAGCATTTGTAAAGCGCCGCCAGAATGAAGCAGGCCAGGGCGGCATCATTAACGGTGCTGAGCTTGCGTTTGCGTTTTCATCGTTGCGCGCAAATGATCTGGTGTGGAATTATGTGTCGAGCAATTATTTGCAAGGCAAAAAACCACCGCCGTTTGATCTCTTGTTCTGGAATGGCGACAGTACCAATTTAGCCGGCCCGTGGTATTGCTACTATTTGCAGAACACTTATTTCGAAAATAATTTAATCAAGCCGGACAAGCTCACCATGTGCGGTGTGCCGGTTGATCTTAGTTATGTGGACATGCCCGCATTCGTGTTCGCCGCGCGCGAGGATCACATCGTGCCGTGGCGCACCGCATTTGCCAGCACGCGTTATCTTGGCAGTGAGGTGCAATTTATTCTGGGCGCGGCCGGGCATATCGCGGGTGTGGTGAATCCTGCGTCAAAAAACAAGCGAAGCTATTGGACGCAGGGTGGTGAAAAAATGGCCGATGCCGAACAGTGGCTCGATCAATCGAAGGAAAATCCGGGGAGCTGGTGGCCACATTGGACAGCGTGGTTGAGCGAAAAAAGTAGCCGCAAAATCAAAGCAAGAACCTCACTTGGCAATGCAGAATTCCCGCCGATTGAGGACGCGCCGGGGCGTTATGTGCGCGAGAAGAATTAAATTTAAAATCAAATACCAACGAGGAGAAATATCATGCCAACAACGCAACGCATAGCGATTGTCACCGGGGGAATGGGCGGCTTGGGTGAAGCCATTTGCATGAAGCTCGCCCGCATGGGCATCAAGGTCGTTGTCACGTATTCGCCATCGAATACCAAGGCCGATCAATGGATCAAAGACATGGCCGCACGCGATTATCATTTCCACGCCTATGCCGTGGACGTGAGCGATTATCAGTCATGCGCGGGGGCGATTGAAAAAATACAAAAAGAAGTCGGCCCGATTGATATTCTTATCAACAACGCCGGTATCACCCGCGATATGACATTCAAGAAAATGACCAAGGTTGATTGGGACGCGGTACTCGGCACTAATCTCGATAGTGTCTTCAATATGTCCAAACCCATCGTCGATGGCATGGTCGAGCGCGGTTGGGGTCGCGTCATTAATGTGTCGTCTGTAAATGGCCAAAAAGGTGCATTCGGCCAGACCAATTACTCGGCGGCGAAAGCAGGCATGCACGGCTTCAGCAAAGCGCTGGCACTCGAAGTCGCGCGCAAAGGTGTCACCGTCAATACCATTTCCCCCGGCTATATCGGCACCGCGATGGTCACCGCCATTCCCGAAGAAGTCCTCAACACCAAAATCATCCCGCAAATCCCGTTGGGGCGTTTGGGCAAGCCCGAAGAAGTCGCCGGGTTGTGCGCGTATTTGGCCTCAGATGAAGCGGCGTTTATTACCGGTGCCAATATCGCAATTAACGGTGGGCAGCATATGCAATAAATTTTAAAAATTAAAACGCTAGTGCTGGCGGGCATCTCAGGGAACTTATGCTCGAAAATGCCCGCCAATAAAGAACTATTTGCTCAAGATACATCTCTACTCAAAAGTAATCGGACAACGATGCGGCTCTCGCAATCCAACCGCCGCATCCTCATGGCCCGCGTCCCGCAAGGCCTGCCGACGCCCGCTGATTTTTCATTTGATGAAGTTAGCATTACGCCGCCAAACGACGGCGAATTTTTATCGCGGACGATCTTACTTTCACTCGATCCGTACTATCGGAACGTGATGAAAAACAATCCGATTTATGCGGAGCGTTTGGTTCCGGGGGACGTGATGATTGGTGAGACGGTGGCGCAAATTGTCGCTTCGCGCCATAACGATTTCGCGGTCGGTGATTACATTGCAGTGCGCAACGGCTGGCAGGAATTTGCGGTCTCGAATGGGCAGGGTGTTCGCAAACTGAACCCTGCGCGCGCACCGCTATCAGCAAATCTCGGTGTGCTCGGCATGCCCGGTCTCACGGGCTATGCGGGCGTGATTGTGTTGAGTAACTTGAAAGCGGGTGAGACCGTTGTGGTCTCTGCGGCGACTGGCCCGGTGGGAAGCACAGCGGGGCAAATCGCACGACTGCGCGGTGCACGTGTTGTCGGCATTGCGGGTTCGGATGAGAAGTGCGCGTATGCCATTAACGAATTGGGTTTTGCGGATTGCGTGAATTACAAATCGGGTGATCTTGTGGCACAACTTAATCGCGCATGTCCAAATAAAATCGATATGTATTTTGATAACGTCGGCGGTGATACGTTGGCGGCAGTATTAAAAAATCTCGCACTACATGCGCGCATCATTTTGTGCGGCATGATCGAAGCCTATAACATGGCGACGCCACCACCTGGGCCATTCTTGGGCCCTGTCGTCGGCGCACGCGCAACGATGAAAGGGCTGGTGGTGTATGACCATTTGCATCTCATGCCAGAGCTTCAACGCGTCGTGGGCGATGCGATTCGCGCAGGAACATTTCACTATCGTGAAGACATTAGCGAGGGACTGGCTGCGGCCCCTGAAGCGTTTTGTCGGCTGATGCGCGGAGATAATTTTGGCAAGGCATTGGTGCGGGTTGCTGCGCTATAGCAGTGAGTAATTCGCGGCTTTTGTAAATTTAAAACTCTAATATTGGCGGGCGTTTTGGAGCATTTTTGCTTCAAAATTAGCCCCCGTGCTGGTGTTATCCGGTCGGTTTTATTCGAGATCAACATAACTCGCCTATAATCGCCCTCCCCATTTCAACCAAGGCAGTGAGCCCATGCATCATCAGGATTTTTGCGCTATCGATTTCGGCACCTCCAATTCCGCGGTCGCACTTCCTCAACAGCAATCGAATTCACCCACTAAAAACTCGTTGCGTCTGGTCGAGCTGGAGTCTGGTTTTACGTCGATGCCGACTGCAGTTTTTTATAACGTTGAGGACGAAACGCGTTGCTATGGCCGCGAGGCGGTGGCGGCTTATGTGGATGGCTACGATGGCCGGTTGATGCGATCGATCAAAAGTATTTTGGGATCGGACTTGATGGAGACCGCAACGGAAGTCGGTCACGGCATGTCCGTGAAATATATTGATGTGGTGACGGCGTACTTGCGACATTTAAAACACGTTGCGGAGTTTCAATCCGGCGAGAGAATAAAGCGCGTGGTGATGGGTCGCCCGGTTTATTTTGTTGATGGTGATGCAACGCGCGACGCAAAAGCAGAAGCCGCCCTGGCGACTGCAGCGCGTGCCGTCGGCTTTACCGATGTCGCGTTTCAGTTCGAGCCGATTGCCGCCGCACTCGATTACGAATCCACGATTGATCGCGAAGAGCTTGTTCTAGTGGCCGATATCGGTGGCGGCACTTCGGACTTTTCGATTGTTCGCGTAGGCCCTAGGCAGCGTGAAAAGCTGGATCGCAAGAGCGATATTTTGGCGAATCACGGTATTCATTTGGCGGGAACGGATTTTGATTTCGCGGTTAATTTAGCCGCGATCATGCCCACGCTGGGCTTGGGCTCACTGGGCCCTACGGATCAAGGTGCGCGCCGCGTGCCGTCGTCTGTTTATTTTGATCTCGCCACATGGCATCTCATCAATACCGTCTACGCGCACAATCGCGTCGCCGAGCTGCGCGAGATGACGAGCATGTACGCGGATCAGGTGCGCTATCGCCGTTTGATGCATGTTGTCACGCGACGGCTTGGCCATCAGCTTGCAGCAACGGCGGAGTCGATCAAAATTGAGGTGTCGATGACCGGCAAGGTCGAAGCGCTGCTCGACAATATTGAAGAAAATCTTGTGGTCGCGTTTTCCGACGTGCAACAAACTGAAGCGCTTAACAATAAAATTGAAAAAATTGCCGAGGCTGCGCTGGAAACCGCACGCATGGCGGGCGTGGTGCCAGCCGCCATCAGCGCGATCTACTTCACAGGTGGCTCAACGGGGCTTGCCTCGCTTAGCAATGCTATAGCCGCTTCATTTCCCGATGCCAAAAAAGCGGCGGGCGACCGGTTTGCCAGCGTGGCAACAGGCTTGGGCATTTATGCGGCGCGACTCTACGGTTAGGATTTCCGCAATCAAAGCGTGAGTTTCTGCCGCAAACCAAGTAAAATCTTACGTGACATCAAAACGGCTGCCGGGGTGGTGAAATAGGTAGACACAACGGACTTAAAATCCGTCGGGACTAAACATCTCGTACCGGTTCGATTCCGGTCCTCGGCACCAGAACACAATCCAAAGCAGTGCAAAGACATACAAAAAGCCGCGATTCTCATAGGGGAAGCGGCTTTTTTTCGTCCAAAGCAGTCCAACCCAATATGTTGACATACATGCACTCGCGGGGGTATCTTAGGGGTACTTTTAAATTTTCGAAAAAGACGATACCCCCAAAAATGCCGCTGACCGATAGAGCTGTTCGAAACGCCAAGCCTTCACATAAGCCTTACAAGCTCTCGGATGAAAAGGGCTTGTATCTTTTGGTCAATCCGACAGGCTCCAAGTTATGGCGGCACAAATTCCGCTTTATGGGTAAGGAAAAATTGATTTCCTACGGCGCATATCCAGACCTAACATTGGCGGAGGCTAGAGAAAAGCGCGACGCATCGAGAAAAGTCATTGCAAACGGTGGCGACCCCGTCCAAAACAAGCGCCACCAAAAGGAAACGTTGTTGGAAACTGCCACTAATACTTTCGAGCTGGTAGCCCGCGAATGGTTAGTGAGCAATTCCGCAAAGTGGGTGCCAAGCCATACCGCAAGAATCACAAAACGATTTGAACAAGATGTGTTTATTTCCATCGGCGCTCGCGCGGTATCGGAAATTACCGC
>JANXWW010000113.1 GCA_025350945.1 Burkholderiales bacterium | reverse complement strand
CATTATTTTGTCCGGCAGTCATGCCAGTGTGACTGAGCAAGATACGGCGCGTGCGCCACAAATCGTGTTTGAAATCGGCGTGCCGGTACTCGGCATTTGCTACGGCATGCAGACCATGGCCGCGCAATTGGGCGGCAAAGTGGAGAACGGTTTGGTGCGTGAATTTGGCTATGCCGAAATCCGCGCGCGCGGCCACTCGAAATTATTGAACGGTATTCAAGACCGCGCGAATGGCGATGGGCATGGATTGCTGGATGTGTGGATGTCGCATGGCGACAAGGTTACCGAATTGCCGCCTGGCTTCAAGGTCATCGCATCCAACGAAACCACGCCATTCGCGGGCATGGCGGATGAAATGCGCAAGTTTTACGCTTTGCAGTTCCATCCCGAAGTCACGCACACACGCCAAGGCTCCGCGATCTACAACCGATTCGTGCACGAAATCTGCGGCTGTGAAGCGCACTGGAATATGCCCGAATATATTCCACAAGCCGTTGCCAAAATTCGCGAGCAAGTGGGCAACGATGACGTTATTTTAGGCTTGAGCGGCGGCGTGGATTCATCCGTTGCTGCGGCGTTGATCCACAAAGCAATCGGCGATCAACTCACGTGCGTGTATGTCGATAACGGCCTGATGCGTTTGAATGAATCCGCTCAGGTTAAAAAAGCCTTCACCGATCATTTGCACATGAAAGTTATTTATGTCGATGCGGCGAATGATTTTTTAAGCGAGTTAAAAGGGGTGTCTGACCCCGAACAAAAACGCAAAATTATTGGCCGCGTTTTTGTTGAAGTGTTCCAGCGCGAGTCCGCAAAATTACCAAAAGCGAAATGGCTGGCACAAGGCACGATTTACCCTGATGTGATCGAATCCGCCTCCGCCAAAACCAAAAAAGCCCACACCATTAAATCGCACCATAATGTCGGCGGTCTGCCCGATACGCTGCATTTAAAATTGCTAGAGCCGCTGCGCGAATTGTTCAAAGATGAAGTACGAAAACTGGGGATTGAGCTGGGCCTCGCCCCCGAAATGGTCCACCGCCATCCGTTTCCTGGCCCAGGTTTAGGCGTGCGGATTCTGGGCGAAGTCACTCGCGAAGCCGCCGATTTGTTGCGACGTGCGGATGCAATTTTTATCGAGGAACTTCGCAATACCCCCGTATCTCCTTCCCCCGCAACGGGGGAAGGCAGGGATGGGGAAGCGCGCACTGACGCCGCTTCCGCAACCTGGTACGACAATGTCGCCCAAGCCTTCGCTGTCTATCTCCCCGTAAAAAGCGTAGGCGTTATGGGCGATGGCCGCACGTATGAAAACGTCGTCGCATTACGTGCTGTGCAAACTACTGACTTCATGACCGCGCACTGGGCTGAGTTGCCCTATTCGTTATTGGGCAAAGTATCGAATCGCATCATCAATGAAGTGCGTGGATTTAATCGCGTGGTTTATGACGTGAGTGGAAAGCCGCCGGCGACAATTGAGTGGGAGTGAGAGTAAACATTACTCACGATCCGTCACTTGTGTATTATTTAATTCTTACTGAATTTGCGAAGCGAGAAGTTCGGTGCCTGACCTTGAAGCGCATACATGTTGCGGCTCTTTTGTTTACAACTTCGCTACATACATTGAATCAATCCCGTAACACTCACTGCACCATTTGCAATGACCGCTTTGGTAGATTTTCTACACCGCATTGCGGTGACTCGCAGTCTGAAAACAGCCATTCACAAAATTAGATGTTGGTAGCCATCGTTTTGGATTTCTATGTCTTTAGCCAAATCCGTACGGATCTTTACGGCGACATCAAGTGCGCGGTCACAGTAATGAAGGCATTTGGTGCCGGTGAACTGGCAACGTCTGAAATCAAGGTTGTGGAAGAGTGAAGTTTTGTGAGCGACTGAATGCATGAAAAAAGAAAAGTTTTTGCGCAACGTTTGCTCGCCTGTTTAATTGGCCGTTAATTCACGTTTAGCCTACTATTTTAGGCAAACAGGCATTTTGCACTGCAGCTAATATTCACTGACACCGCTTAAAATCAACGTTATGTTGGGCAATTACGGTTGTCAGATCAGCATTTTCCCTATAAGTATTAGGGCAGCACGTTTGTGCTTTGCTCAAAACGCGCGAGAATATTTTAGGTGAGCAAAATGGCAAAAAATAAAACTTCAACAGCGCGCGGTCTTCCGACCTTTGACCAGTTTATGAACCCATTGCTGAACGCAATGCGTGACCTTGGCGGGTCAGCAACAGTTGATGAGATTAACGAGAAATGCGGAGAGCTGGCTAGGCTGACGGATGAACAGCTTGAGGCGCTCCATGATCCGGCGCGCGGAGGAAGAACTGAAGTGGAATATCGTCTCGCGTGGACGAGGACCTATCTGAAAGAATACGGACTGCTTGAAAATTCCAGTAGAGGCATATGGGCGCTGACTAAGAAAGGCCGCGAACTTAAAAGTGTTGACGAAGCATTAGTAAAAAAGTTTGTAAGAGGTCAAGCCAAAGCGATTGACATTGATATGTTGCTTGCCGAGCCAGTTAATGAGGAAGCATTAGATTCTTGGAAAGACATAGCAATAAAGGCGGTCTTGTCTCTTAGTCCAACTGCATTTGAAAGATTGGTGCAGCGCATGCTGCGTGAGTCTGGTTTCATCCAAGTGGAAGTCACGGGACGAAGCGGGGATGGCGGCATAGATGGAAAGGGCATCATGCGCCTTGGCGGGTTAATGAGCTTCCATGTCATATTTCAGTGCAAACGTTACCGTGGGTCAGTTGGCTCTGACCAGATACGTGATTTTCGTGGCGCGATGGTGGGACGCGCGGATAAAGGGCTATTTGTGACGGCGGGCGCATTCACGAAAGAGGCGATTCGCGAGGCAACGCGCGACGGTGCGCCAGCAATTGACCTTGTCGATGGCGATCAATTGGTAGAAAAATTAAAGGAGTTGTCATTGGGGATCAATACAACGATAAAACAAGTCGAGGAAGTTAAAATCGATACAAACTGGTTCCAGCAGGTGTAATTTAAAAATGCGTAAAAACATCTCCTCCGGCACGCCATGGGAGCCCATCGTCGGTTACTCGCGCGCAGTGCACATCGATATTCACACCTGGGTCGCCGGTACGACGGCGAGCGATGCAGCCGGTAATGTCATCGCCAAAGGCAACGCTGCCGAGCAAACGCGCTACATCTTAAAAAAATTGAAGCCGCATTGCGCGAGGCGGGTGCATCGCTCAGCGACGTGGTGCGCACGCGCGTGTACGTGACAAACATCGCTGAATGGGAAGCGATTGGTCGTGTTCATGGCGAATTTTTCGGTGACATTCGTCCGGCTTCGGCGATGGTGGAGGTATCGAAATTGATCGATTGCGATCATCTGGTAGAAATTGAAGTTGACGCGTACTTGAGCAGAAGCGCATAGCTGAGTAACATGAATCTTATGTACGAAAAAATTTCCAACCCCCTTATTCCACGCCATCAATTCAGATCGCGCTTATTGCGCAGCCTTCTGATCGGCGGGGCGATGGTGATCGTTTCGTTGGCAATGGGCATGGTGGGATTTCTGCATTATTTTCCGAAAATGGATTGGGCCGATGCGTTCGTCAATGCGTCGATGTTGCTCTCCGAAATGGGGCCATTGGCGCAGCCGGAGACGACGGGCGCCAAAGTATTTTCTGGCTGCTACGCGCTGTATTCGGGCTTGATGTTGGTGGCAACCACCGGTGTGGTGTTAGCACCGCTGGTGCATCGTTTTTTGCACGCCATGCATAGTGACGCCGACGAGTCTGAGGGAAAGAGCGAGCGTGATCAATAATAAAAACCCCTGCTGGCTGGTCATTTCAAGCCGTTTTTGCCTGAAACGCCGCGCTGGTATTAGTGTTTATATACTGAGCGCTTGCGATGAGCGATGAAATTTTTATGCGCGAGGCGCTCGTGTTAGCAGCGCAGGCGCGCGCCTTGGGTGAGGTGCCCGTGGGTGCCGTGGTCGTCAAAAATGGCGTGATTATTGGTCGCGGATTCAATCAACCCATCACCTCACACGACCCCACGACGCATGCTGAAATTGTCGCGCTGCGCGACGCCGCAAAAAATATTCAAAACTATCGTCTCGTCGATTGCGAGCTTT
>JANXWW010000110.1 GCA_025350945.1 Burkholderiales bacterium | reverse complement strand
GTTAACGTGCCTGCCTCCGCACCGCCCGTGCCGCCTGAAACCGGCGCATCAATCATGTGAAAACCTTTGGCCTTCGCGTCAAACGCCACGTCCCGCGCGGTGTGCGGGTCAATCGTGGAGGAATCAATCAGCAGCGTGCCAGCGGTGGCGCTGTCGAGCACGCCACCGGTGTACACACTACGGACATGTGGCGAAGACGGCAACATCGAGATGACGGCATCCACGCCTTCCGCACATTTGCCCGCCGAGGTTGCATGTTCCGCGCCCAAATCGGTGAGCTTTTTGACCGCATCCGGCACCATGTCGAATACTTTTAAAGTGTGCCCGTGTTTCAATAAATTTTTCGCCATCGGGCCACCCATGTGGCCCAGACCGATAAATCCGATTTTCATTTGGTTCTCGACTACTTCAACGAAATCGTCATATTCACACCTGCGTTTTTGCCACCTTCGACCGAAGAATCATCAAACCATCGTTCCGTCACCGTCTTCGTCTGCGTGTAAAACTGAATCACCTGCTTGCCGTACGGGCCCAAATCGCCGAGCTTGGAGCCGCGTGAGCCGGTGAAGCTGAAATAGGGCACCGGCACGGGCACGGGCACGTTAATACCGACTTGGCCGACATCGATTTCGTTTTGAAACTTACGCGCGACTGCACCTGATTGCGTGAAGATGCCGGTACCGTTGCCATAGGGATTGGCATTCACTAACGCAATCGCATCGTCGAGCGTATCGACATTCACAATCACCAATACCGGCCCAAAAATTTCCTCGTCATAAATTCGCATGCCCGGCTTGACGTCCGAGAAAATAGTTGGCGCGATGAAATTACCCTTCTCATAGCCCGCAACAACAGGATTGCGGCCATCCAATTCCAGCTTGGCGCCTTCAGTCACGCCTTGCGCGATAAAACTTTCGATACGCGTTTTTGCCGCCTTCGAAATCACTGGCCCGACATCGGTTCCGGCCACGATACCTGCATTCACCTTGAGCGTTTTAGCCTTTGCAACAATATCGGGTATCCACTTGTTTGCTTCACCCACCAGTACCACCACCGAAGTCGCCATACAGCGTTGTCCCGCCGCGCCAAAGCCCGCGCCTACTAGGGCATTCAGCGATTGATTTTTGTTTGCATCGGGCATTACCACCGCGTGATTTTTAGCGCCCATCATGCATTGGGCACGCTTGCCGTGATTGCTGGCGAGCTTGTACACATGCTCGCCCACATGACATGAGCCGACGAATGACACCGCCTGAATGGTGGGATGCGTGCACAGTGCATCGACAACTTCTTTGCCACCGTGGATCACGTTCAGCACGCCCGCCGGTACACCGGCTTCCATCGCCAGTTCCGCGAGCAACATGGTCGTCATCGGATCTTGCTCAGATGGTTTCAGCACAAACGTATTGCCGGTCACAATCGCCATCGGAAACATCCATAGCGGAATCATCGCCGGGAAATTAAATGGCGTAATGCCTGCGCACACGCCAATTGGCTGGCGGATAAAATAAGTGTCAATCCCACCCGCCACATTCTCGGCAATTTCGCCGAGCGTGAGTGTTCCGATTGAG
The DNA here is from genome assembly GCA_025350945.1 of Burkholderiales bacterium. GTDB lineage: Bacteria > Pseudomonadota > Gammaproteobacteria > Burkholderiales > Usitatibacteraceae > UKL13-2. The sequence goes on along the minus strand of JANXWW010000110.1, from coordinate 20,168 downwards.
CACGCATGCTCGACCACTTCGAGCCCGCGAAATACATCGCCTTCTGCGTCGGGTAGTGTTTTGCCTTGCTCGGCGGTCAGGCATGCCGCGAGCTTTTTCATGTCGCGGCGAATCAGCTCTTGCAGCTTCAGCATGACGCGGGCTCTAGCGCCGATTGGCGTTTTTTTCCACGTCTTGAAAGCGTCCGCCGCAGTGGAGATGGCCAGGTCTATTTCATCTGCGGTGGCAAACGGCACGCGCGCCAAAACTTCCTGCGTGGCAGGATTGACGACATCTTTCCAGACCTTGGTTTTGGATTCGATCAGTTTCCCGTTGATTAACAACTTTACGGTGGCGGTGTTGGCGGAAATAGCGGACGAAGATTCAAGTACAGCGGCCATGATGTGTCTCCTGTAAGCGACGGTTTTCAATAGTTGTATTTGATTTTAGGCCGAATCCGGAATGCTTGCCGGCACCTGACGCCGCAAATAATATATAAATGCCCGGTATTTTTTGTTAAAAGCTGAATTTTTGTGCCATGAGCGTTTCGCCAAATTTTGCGTCAACCGGATGAAATCGAGCGGCGTTTAGTGAGTGCAGGCATGATTGTAAGCGTCAGCACAGTTTAATAATCAGGAGAAATCATGAACAAGCGTTTAAGTTTAGTTGCAGCAATGTCAGCCGTCGGATTGTTGTCAGTTGGTGCATCGCTTACCGCTAGCGCCAATCAGTATGGCCACGGCGCACAGTACGATGATCGGGCACAAGTTATTTCATCCACCCCCATTTATGAGCGCGTTTCCGTGCCTCGCCGCGAATGCTACACCGAGCAAGTGGCCAGCTATGAAGAACGTCGCCACAGCCGTACTGTTTATGAAGATCGTTATCGTGAGTCGTATCGCGAAAATCGCGGTATTGGCCCTGGTACCGTATTGGGTGCAGTGCTGGGTGGCGCGATTGGTCACCAATTCGGCAATAGCAGCGGCGGTCGTGATCGCGGTACTGCAGCCGGTGCCATTATCGGCGGCTTGATCGGCAATGACGCAGAAAACAACGGCTATCGTCGCGCATCTTCACCGCGTGAATATGTTGAAGTTGAACGCGTACCGGTCACCCGCGATGTACAACGCTGCCAGACGGTCGCTGATTACCGTGAAGAAATTCGCGGCTACGATGTGCGCTATCGCTATCATGACCGTGAATACAACACGCGCATGAACTACGATCCGGGTCCAACGTTGCAAGTGGAAGTGGGTGTGCGGCCATCGTCATATCGCCAGAGCGCACCAAGTTATTCGCGTTCATATTAATTCGCGAATAGACAATGAAAAACGGCCACGTGGAAATACGTGGCCGTTTCTTTTTAAAACTAAAAAAGTTGAATTGCAAGCGTTGCGTCGCGTGATGTGGACAGACGTGCATCCCGCTTAACAAAGACCGTAAATCGATTAAGAATTATCCTTAATTGTGCTTGACCCACCATTTGTTTTTACCGATTCAATGCCCGCATCACGATTCGCTGCAGATGCATACATCTGACTGGTGCCGATGATTTGATGATTCGCCGCTTTCAGATTGAAATATGGGCGTCCATCGGATGCGTCCTTACGATCATAGTTGGTATCCATGGCGCAATTTTTTTGCACTGACGCTATGCCATTATCAGCTGAGGCCTTCGCTTCATACTGCTCGCTTCGCAAAATAACCTCGCTATTGCCTGCCTTCAGGACAAAATGATATTGCCCTTTGTCATTTTTATTGAGTTCATACCAGCCAGCCATGTTGCCTCCATGAGAGGGTTAAGGAGATATTATGGTAATAGTGGATGGATGCTAATGCAAGTGACGTAAATTGATCGTGTCTGTGCCCGACTTTTTTCGCCAGCATGAGAAGCAATTTAAAAAGATAAACCCCAGTATGGGTGAGCATCTTGGGCCATTTTTGCTCCAGGATGCCCGCCAATATTGGGGTTTCACATTATTTGAGACGTAAATTTCCGCTTTACTTCATTAATAAATTCGGCAACCAGGTCGATAACGGCGGCCAGTAAGTCACGACCACCAAGAAACCAAGCATCGTTAATAACCATGGCCAGACGGCGACGGTGAGCTCAGTTATGCCCATCTTGGTAATACCGGATGCAACATATAAATTCAGTCCCACCGGCGGATGACACATGCCGACTTCCATGTTTACGGTAATCAAAATACCAAAGTGAATCGGATCAATCCCCAGCTTCATCGCGACCGGAAACAAAATCGGTGCCATGATGAGAATGATCGAGGAAGGCTCCATCACGTTGCCTGCGAGCAGCAGCAGGATATTCACCACCAGCAAGAACACCACCGGCCCGAAGCCTTGCATGATCATCCAGTCGGCCATCGCCTGCGGAATATTCTCATTGGTCATCAGAAAGCTGAACAACACGGCATTGGTGATGATATAGAGCAGCATCGCGCTCATGCTGGCAGAATCGAGCAGCACTTTGGGTAATTTTTTGAGCGACAAATCTTTATAAATAAATACCGCAACGATAAACGCATACACCGCCGCCATCGCCGCTGCTTCGGTCGGCGTGAATTTGCCTGAATAAATTCCGCCCATGACCACCACGATCAGCAGCAATCCCCACGCGCTTTCTTTGAACGCCTTGCCGCGCTCAGCCCACGATGCTTTTGGCAGGCGCGGATAATTATGTTTGCGTGCAATCCACCAGGTGGTGAGGCCGAGCAACATCGCCAGTGCTAGGCCGGGAATGATGCCGGCGATAAACATGGAGCCGACCGACGTGTTGGTTGACACTGAATACATCACCATCGCAATGGAGGGCGGAATCAGAATGCCAAGTGCGCCGGATGTGGTGATGATACCGGCACCAAATCGCTGCGGGAAACCTTGCTTCACCATGGCCGGCAGAATGACCGAGCCAATCGCCACCACGGTGGCAGGCGAAGAGCCCGACACCGCAGCAAACAACGCGCACGCCATCACACCGGCGAGGCCAAGCCCGCCATGCCAGTGGCCGATCATGGAGGTGGCGAATCGAATCATGCGCTTCGCGACCCCGCCGTGGGTCAGGAAATTACCCGCGAGAATAAAAAACGGAATCGCCATGATCTCGAATTTCTCGATACCGGTGAACAGCTTTAACGCTACCGATTCAATCGGTACATTGGTCATCGTAAACAGGAACGTCAGCACCGTCAGACCGAGCGAAATCGAGATCGGCATGCCGGTGAGCATGAGCGCGATCAGCAGAAAGAAAATAATGGCAGCGTTCATTTGCGTGCTCCAGATGCAACCAAATCATCGGCATTGACGTCTTCAATGCCTTCAACAAAGCCATGATCGTGATGCGGCAATTCGCCCGTTTTCAGAAAGCTGACGACGACCTGCAAAAAGCGGTAACTCATTAAATACGAGCCAAGTGGCACACATAAATACACAATCCACATCGGCACTTCCAGATCCGCCGAGACTTGATCCGTGTGTGACATTTCCCACACAAACCGTGTGCCCAGTGTGCCGACGATACCGGTGAACAACGCACCTGCGAGCAGGCCGAACAAAATGAGCGCGGATTTATTTTTACCGGTGAGTTTGCGAATAATCACATCCACGCCCACATGAATGCCGGTGCGCACGCCATACGCCGCACCGAATTTTGCCATCCATACGAACATGAATATGCACAATTCCTGCGCCCAACTCACATGCAGTTGGACGGCGTAGTCCTGAATAAATGGCACGCCCGATAAAAATCGGTGCACTACGGCGAAAAAAATAACCAGTGTTGCGGTACCCATCAAGAATGCGATTATCCATTCTTCGATGTGGTTTAAAAATCGATTGATCATGTGCCCTCCTTGTCGCAATGTAAGCCCTTCTCCAGCGGGAGAAGGGTGGGGATGAGGGTTGCTTCAATCGCTGAAAAATCACCCACACCCCAGCCCACTCCCTCGAAAGAGGGAGCCCAGTCGCAAGAATTACTTCGGCGCAACAAATCCCGCTTCTTTATAAACACCCTCAATGGTCGCCTTGCCCACGCGGGATTCCATTTCCTTATGCACGGGCATCAAGGCCTTTTTCCAATCATTTATTTCAGCTGGTGTTGGCGTGTAGATCGTGCTCTTTTTTGAGGCGGTAATTTTTTCTAATGCACTCGCGTTTTCGCTCGTTGCGATTTCGTTGGCGTAAACGGTCGAGTCCTTGATGGCACTGTCCAGCAGGCCACGAATCTCGGCGGGCAATCCGTCATAAAACTTTTTATTGATAATGACCGCGTAGGCCAGATGACCATGGTTGGAAAGCGTGATGTCCTTTTGCACTTCATAAATTTTTTGTGTGAAAAAATTCGACGGCACGCCTTCGGTGCCATCCACCACCCCGGACTGCAGTGCCTGATACAACTCTGAAAATGCCATTACCTGTGGAATTGCACCGAGTGCACGCATCTGTGCGTCCAGCACTTTTGATGACTGGATGCGCATTTTCAAGCCCTTGAAATCGCTCACCGTATGCAGCGGTTTATTCGCGCTCATGATGTGAAAACCGTTGTCCCAATAAGCCAGACCTTTGATGCCTTTGGATTCCAGCTTGGCAAACAAATCGGTGCCGGTTTTGCCGTTGGTCACGGCGCGGAACGATGCATCATCTTTAAAAATAAACGGCAGATCGAATACTTCAAATTCCTTGACACCCAGCGGGCCAAATTTGGCAAGCGATGGTGCCAGCATTTGTACCGAGCCCAGTTGGAGCGCTTCGAGTTCTTCTTTGTCTTTATAGAGTTGGCTGTTGGGATAGACCTCAACTTTTACGCGGCCTTTGCTACGCTCTTCCAGAAGTTGCTTGAAGCGATCAGCACCTTTGCCTTTGGGCGTATCGGGTGCGACCACGTGGCTGAATTTGATGATGATGGGTGTGGGGTTTGATGTCTGAGCGATAGCAAATTGCATCGCGCCTGCGCCCAGGCCGACTGCGGCAGTGACCAGCAGTTTTGCAATACGTCGCAACGTGTTTCGTTTCATGGTTTTCTCCTCAGATGATTTAAAATATTGCCTTGCTTGCTTTATGCGGAAATTCAGGCACTTATATTGATCCGTGTAAATCGCGGACGATATTGTGGTTAACCACATTTCGCCAGTTTTCGTGCATGCACTTTCGTGCATGTACTTTCGTGCATGTACTACTTTGCTGCTGGGCTGCGAGGCGCTACACTTTCAGCATGATTCCAACCGCTATTCCGTCCAAACACATGCCGCAAGCAGCACGCACGCTCGCGCGTTCTGGCGACAGGCAAACCTGGGCACGGCATTTGTGGGCGTTGCCGATGTTGCTGTCGTTGATTTTTGTGGCGGCGGTGGTGGCATGGCTGCAGCGCACCGATACGCTTGACCGTGAAGAACGCCGACAGACCATGATCGCGGATGCGTTGACGCTGGAGACGCAACTGCGCGGTCAGCTCGATTTTGAATCGCAGCAACTTGAAGAAGTCGCAAGGTCGTTGCAACAAAATGCTATCAGTGCGGAACAATTTGGACGGGTTGCCGAAATCAATGCCGGGCTCGGGCGTGTTTGGCAGTCTGTCACCTGGCTCGATAAGGACAATCGGGTGCTTGCACATGTGTCGTCGGCCTCTGCCGACCCAAGTGCCTTGCTACCCACGACAGCAACAGCCGAAAGCGTTCGTGGCATTTCCTCACACCTGGTGGCAAGCATTCCTGGTGCGCGCAGCAATATTTCAGGCAGTCTGGTCGCGCGTTATTCACCGACGGCGTTACTGAAGCGCGGTGTGCCCTGGTGGCTGGCGCGCAAATATTATGTGCGCCTGACCGACAGCCTGGATCAAACGCTTGCCGCCAGCGAAGATTCGCCGCCACTAAAGACCTACGGCACGCTCGGTTTTCCGCGAATCAGCTATGCATTAAGTTTTGATCCGCCCATACGCGATGCCTCGTTAGAGCTGACCGAGCATGCCGCTTTTGTGCCGTGGTATCGCGGCTTGCCGCCGGTATTGATGGCCGGTTTTTTGGCGCTGGTGTTGATCGCGACATGGATGCTGCGTCGGCAAATGCAGGGTGTGTTGCGTGCCGAAGCCGCGTGGCGCACCGAGGCCGCCTGGCGCAGCGCAATGGAAGATTCCATGGTCGTTGGCCTGCGTGCGCGTGATTTCAATGGCCGTCTGGTGTATGTAAATCGTACGTTCGCCGAGATGGTTGGCTGGCCGCAGGATGCGCTGGTGGGCATGATAACGCCGATGCCTTATTGGCTGCCTGACCAGATCGAAGAAACCATGCAGCGCCATCTGCGCAACATGGCGGGCGATGCGCCGCGCGAAGGTTATGAGGCGCGTTGGCGGCATCGCGATGGCCACAATCTCGATGTAATGGTGTTTGAGACGCCATTGGTTGACGCCAGTGGTCAACAAATTGGCTGGATGGGATCGATTCTGGAAATCACTGAACGTAAGTTGATGGAAGAACGGGATCGAAAGCAAGCCGATACGCTTGCGCATCATGCGCGCCTGACCATGCTGGGCGAGATCGCGTCCACGCTCGCACATGAACTCAACCAGCCCCTGACTGCGATTGCAAGTTACAACGCGGGCGTGATTAATTCACTCAAGCGCGATGGCGTAACCGATGCCGATGTTCACGATGCCTTGCAGCGTTTGGGCGAGCAGGCCGCGCAGGCAGGGCGAATCGTGCAACGCATTCGCGAATTTTTGACGCGCCGTGAGCCGGTGCGCGAATCATGTGAAATTCATCAGGTCGTGGTGAACGCCATCGCGCTGTTTCGTCGCGAGCTGGATCGTCATCAGGTTGCCATCACGCTCAACAATCTTAATGAAACCGTACGCGTGACTGCAGACCCGGTGTTGATTGAGCAAGTCATTATCAATTTATTGCGCAACGCGACCGATGCGCTGATATCCACCCGAGATCGCCAGATTGAAGTAACGATCCACATTGCAGGCGAGCGTTTCCTGCGCATTGATGTCACCGATAACGGGCCCGGCCTTGCCGGACGAGGCATTAAACAATTGTGTACCGCGTTTTATTCCACCAAGTCTGAGGGTATGGGCATGGGCCTGGCGATTTGTCGCTCTATTATTGAAGCGCACGAAGGCGCGTTTGATGCCTGTGAGGTACCGTCTAATTTTGCAAAAAGCGGCGCGCAGTTCTCACTCTCTTTGCCGCTTGCGCAAGCTACGCGAGCCCAAGTGCTAATTGAGCAGCATTTGCATGAGGCTTGCGAGTGATGGCCGATAGCGCGATTGTTTATCTGGTGGATGATGAAGATGCGGTGCGCGACGCGCTCTCGTTTTTGCTGCGCTCGCGTGCCCTCTCGGTTCGCGCGTTTGCGTCCGGACTCGAGTTGCTGACGATGCTTGATAGTGAATCGGAAAATTTGCGCGGTTGTTTTCTGCTCGATTTTCGCATGGAGAAAATGTCGGGTGCGGCGCTTCACGATGCGTTGATAGAACGCCGCATCAGCAATCCGGTATTGTTTTTGACCGGCCACGGTGATGTGCCGATGGCGGTGGCCGCGCTTAAAAAAGGCGCGTTTGATTTTTTGCAAAAACCCTATAGCGATAATGAACTCGTCGACCGCATTGAGCAGGCCATCCATGTTGATGCTACCTCGCATGAACAAGATGCCAAAGTGAGTGAGCGAGTGCAACATCTCAAGGCGCGCCTAGCCTGCCTGACCGAGCGTGAACGTGATGTCATGAAGCTGGTGGCGGCGGGAAAAATGAATAAAGTTATTGCCGATGAATTATGCGTATCGCTGCGCACAGTGGAAGTGCATCGCGCCAGAGTATTTGCAAAATTAGGCGTGCGCTCCGCCGCAGAGGTTGCCACTTTGCTGAGTACGACAATGACTTCAACACTTAATACAGCGAATTGATTTCTATAAATATTTTTGCTAAAAAATGATATGAAAATTTTAGTTACCGGCAGTGCAGGTCACCTTGGTGAAGCCTTGATGCGCACGCTTCAGAGTCGCTTCATTGATGCAATTGGCGCAGATATTAAAGCGTCACCATTTACCCATGAAGTTGGCTCGATTGCGGATCGTCGTTTTGTAAAAGCCTGCATGCAAGGTGTTGATGCCGTGATTCACGCAGCGACCCTGCACAAGCCGCATGTCGCAACACATACACGTCAAGATTTTGTTGATACCAATATCACCGGCACGCTCAATTTGCTGGAAGAAGCTGCGGCACGGCGTGTGAAGGCTTTTGTCTTCACCAGCACCACGAGCGTATTGGGTGACGCCATGGTTCCAGGTATCGGCCAATCTGCTGTATGGGTCACAGAAGATTTGAAACCCGTGCCCAAAAATATTTACGGTGCAACCAAAACGGCGGCGGAAGATCTTTGCGAATTATTCCACCGCGATCATGGTCTCGCCTGCATCGTGTTACGCACCTCGCGTTTTTTTCCGGAGGACGATGACGAGCCCGCCAAGCGGCAGGAATTTACCAATGACAACATGAAGCTGATCGAATATTTGTATCGGCGCGTGGATATTGAAGATGCGGTGGACGCGCATCTGCTGGCGATTCAACAAGCGTCTGCAATTGGTTTTGCTCGCTATATCATTACCGCAACAACGCCATTCACGACAAATGATTTAGCTGATTTACGTGTGAATGCGCCGAAAGTTGTAGCGCGTTATTTTCCTGAGTGCGAGATTGAATTTGCCAAGCATGGCTGGAAAATGTTTCCCATTATTGATCGTGTGTATGTTAACGAGCGCGCGCGTAAAGCGCTGGGTTGGCGGCCCAAGTATGACTTCGCGCTGATGCTTGGTCGACTCAAATCAGGCAGTGATTTACGCAGCCCGCTCGCATGTTTGATTGGTGCAAAAGGTTATCACGCCAAATATTGTTGAATCGCTTCAACTCATCGCCGTTATGCCGCATCCGGCTTTTGGGGTGCGGCGTTTGAGCCATTTGTGCTTCAAATCGCTCGCCAGTGCTGGTGTTTGAAATTAAAAAACTATTATTGTCATTCCAAACCCGGCTTCTTCGGGTGGCTTCTTCGGATGAGTAATTTGCTTGTTTCCGTCATCCAGCGGCACAATAAATCTCTCATAAAGGCGATTCAAGATGAAAAGTATTATGACGACCAACAGGTTAGAATTCGGGTGCTGCGGCTCGTGTGCTGTGACATATGGCTAAAACCGAATGGCTGAATCCGATTGAGAAACAAATCCAAGGAATCTATGAGCTTATTGAAAGCGAAATGTCTGTGCGTTTGTCTGTTGCTGATTCGCACCGCATTGCCAAACGCGCATGCGCAAGTGGGTGCTGATCGCATTGAGGGTCTGCGCGACAACACGCCACGCTGGCACGCGATTACCGGCGCACGCATTGTTGTATCCCCCGACAAGATTATCGACAGGGGTGTGCTGGTTATGCGCGATGGCGTGGTCACGGCGATGGGGGCGAATGTGGTGGTGCCTGCGGGTGCGCGCGTGTGGAAGCTGGACGGGCGCACGATCTATGCTGGGTTCATTGATTTAGCCAGTAATGTTGGGGTGCCAGCATCGCTGCGTGCGGTGTCACCGAACGTGGCCCCGTGGATGCGCGGTGCGCAAATGCCACCGCCAGCGGAAGTCCGATTGCCATCGCGCGCATTGGCCTCAAACAATCGTACGGTGCGCGCAGAAATTGATGTGGCACAGCAGCTGGATTTGAAAGCCGACGAAGTCAAGGCTGCGCGTGAATTGGGTTTTACCAGCGTCTTGGCGGCACCATCAACGGGTGTGTTTCGCGGCCAGAGTGCGCTCTTGAATTTGGCGGATGCAGGTGATGCGTTATCGTTGGCAAACGCAAAATCATTTGTGCTGATGCCAAGAGCCGCACAGCACATCGCGACCGAAATCGAGCGCTCGCGCGATGCGCAATATCCCAGCTCGCTAATGGGTGCAATTGCGTTGCAGCGCCAAACTTTTTACGACGCACGCTGGTATCGCAGTGCGCATGATTTTTATCGTAGCAAGCCAGGTTCTGCTGAACGCCCGCAGGAAAATGCGTCGCTGGACGCATTGGGCGCGGCATTGGCGGGTCGCCAACTGGTGATCCACCAGGCAGAAACAGAACAAGATTTTTTGCGCATCGCAAAAATCCGCGACGAGTTTTCATTACGATCAGCAGCACTTGGCAATGGCTTTGAATATCGTCGCGCGCAACAATTAAAATCGCTCGCGCTGCCAGTGATTGTGCCAATCAACTTTCCAGCGCCGCCCGAAATTGAAAACCCGGATTCAGCCATCGATGTGGGCCTGGAAGTTTTAGAGCATTGGGAACAAGCGCCATCGAATCTCGTCAATCTGCAAAAATACAACGTTGAATTTGCGATTACGCCGATGGGATTGCGCGAACCCGCCAAAGATTTTTGGACGAATATTCGTCTTGCCTTGCGGCGTGGCTTGAGCCCGAGTGCGGCGATTGCGGCGCTTACCACCGTGCCCGCAAAATTGATCGGTGCCAGCGGAAAAATTGGCACACTGGAGCCGGGCCATCTGGCTAATTTGGTGATTGCGAATGGTGATTTATTTGATGCGAGCGAGGCCAGTGACAAAAATCCTGCCGAGATCGAAATCGCCTTCGTCGAAGGTCGCCCGTACCCGACGCCCGCATATGAGCGCGCGGATGTGCGTGGCAAGTGGAAAATAAACTCGCCAGTAAAAACACTCGAATGGGACATCACAGGCACCAAAGCAAAACCAGTGTTGAAGCTGGATGGCAACAACTGCGATATTCGTGTGCGTGGCCGACAACTGGTGGTGACATTGCCGTGCGGAAAAAATATCGGTGAAGCCGAAATGATTGTGGCGGAATTTTCTGCCAATCAATTACGCGGCACCGCGCAGCAGGCGAATGGCAAGTTGCAAGTCTGGAGTGCGCAAAAAGTTGTACCGTTTGTTGCGTCCGGTACGGAGCCTGCGGTGAATGCTAATCCAGGCGCGCTAGCACCGATCAAAGACGTGATGCCACCGCCACTCTCATCCTCTTATCCGGCAGGGCCCTACAGCGTAGGCGCACCAACACGCCCGGCACAGCTTTTGATTTCTAATGCAACCATCTGGACTCATGCTGGTAATAATGAGCCGTCAAAGGCCGATATGCTGGTACGCGATGGTCGCATTGCTGCGATTGGTGTGAATCTCACATCACCTGCAAACGCCACAGTAATTGATGCGGCAGGCAAACATGTCACAGCAGGCATTATCGATGCGCATTCGCATACCGCGGTCGCCGGTGGCGTAAATGAATTTTCAAGCTCGATCACCGCCGAAGTGCGCATAGGCGACACGCTGGATGCGACCGACATTGATATTTATCGCGAGTTAGCCGGTGGTGTTACCGCGGCTAATGTTTTGCATGGCTCGGCCAATGCCATCGGTGGGCAAAACCAGGTGATCAAAATGCGCTGGGGTGCAGACGCCGAAGGTTTGAAATTTGCGAATGCCACGCCCGGTATTAAATTCGCGCTGGGTGAAAACGTGAAGCAATCAAATTGGGAAAATTCCGGTTCGCGTTACCCGCAAACGCGCATGGGCGTGGAGCAAATTTATCGCGATGGTTTTGCGGCGGCAAAGCAGTATCGCGATACGTGGGTGGCATGGCGCACATCGAAAGTGGGACCCGAACCGCGCCGTGATTTACAGCTGGATACGCTAGTCGAAATTCTGGAGAAAAAACGGGTGATCCATATTCACTCGTATCGGGCGGATGAGATTTTAATGTTTGTAAAACTCACCAAGGAATTTGGTTTTACCGTTGCCACATTCCAACACGTGTTGGAAGGCTATAAAGTGGCCGACGCGATGGCGAGTATTGGCGCAGGTGGCTCGACGTTTTCCGATTGGTGGGGCTACAAGATGGAAGTGATTGATGCGATCCCGACCAACGGTGTATTGATGCATAAAGCGGGTGTGCTGACGACGTTTAATTCCGATAGCGATGAGCTCGCGCGCAGACTGAATACCGAAGCCGCAAAGGCAGTCAAGTACGGTGGTCTATCAGAAAACGAGGCGCTAAAATTTGTCACGATCAACGCGGCAAAACAATTGCGCATTGATAATCGTGTCGGCTCGCTCGAAGTTGGCAAGGACGCTGATTTTGTGATCTGGAGCGACAATCCGCTATCGACAAAAGCGCGCGCGGAACAGACGTGGATCGAGGGTGCGCGTTATTTTGATTTGAAGGCGGATGCTGATTTACGCGAGAGTGCACGGCTTGAGCGAGCGCGTATTGTGGCAAAGGCGATGCCTGCACGACTGGCGCGATTGAGCGGGCCGCCGGGTGCGGGGAACACAGGTACACGACCGATGTCAACTGATGCGCCGCCACCTTCGGTTTCAGAAACGATGGAATATCTGGCGCTTCAACGTTGGCGGCACGATCAAGGTCAAATTCACGACGGATATTGGAGTGGCGGCGCATGGCACGAATGTACGGAGGACGCGCGATGAATATGAAATTCGCGTTGTTGAAAATATCGGCTTTGGCATTTTTTAGCGCGGCGGCAAATGCGACGCCAAACACTCCACCGCCTGCGCAATCGCAGCCAATCCTGATCACCGAGGCCACGTTTCACACCGTTAGCGGAGCCGTAATTCCAAACGGTCGTATGTTGATTGAAGGTGGCCGCATTACCGCAATCGGTACGTCAACAGCATTGTCTGACGACGGATCGGCAAAGATAATCGCCATGCCGGGCAAGCATATTTATCCGGGCTTGATTGCCGCAAATACCGCGCTGGGCCTGGTGGAAGTGGAAGCCGTGCGCGCAACAGTTGATACGGCCGAAACAGGCGCGATCAATCCGAATTCACGCGCACTGGTGGCGGTGAATGCCGATAGCGAATTGATTCCGGTTGCGCGTGCCAATGGTGTGCTCGCCGCGCTGTCGGTGCCGCGTGCGGGGCCGACCGGATTGATTGCAGGCACGTCTGCCCTGGTGCAACTGGATGGCTGGACGTGGGAAGAAATGGGGCTGATACCGGAAGTTGGCCTGCACGTAACGCTGCCCACGATGCGTTTGAATTCAGCGCTCTATCCAAATTTGCCACCTGCACGACTCGACGATATGCAGCGCATGACCAATCAGCGCCTGCGTGTGCTGGAAGATGCGTTTGAGGCCGCGCGTGCGTATGCGAACACGCGTGCGGCGGATGCCACGACGCCGATTGATTCGCGTTGGGAATCGATGCGTTCGGTGTTTTCGGCTGATAAACCACGCCCGGTTTTTGTGTTGGCAAACGAGCTGCCGCAGATTCGTTACGCGATGGGCTTATCAGAGCGCATGGGTTTCAAGCTGGTGATTGTCGGCGGGATGGATGCAGCGTTGATTGCAGATAGTTTGCGAGAACGACAAATTCCGGTCGTCATTGCCGGCGTGCATCGGCTGCCAATGCGCCGTGATGATGATATAGATGCGCCATTCCGTTTGGCCGCAAAATTGTCGGCGGCAGGTGTAAGATTTTGCATCGCGCGCAGTGGCGGTGAATTCGATGCGGCGACCGAACGCAGTCTGCCGTTCGAGGCTGCCACCGCGGCTGCGCATGGTTTGGCGCCAGATGAGGCGCTGCGTGCGATTACGCTTTATCCTGCACAAATTTTGGGTGTGGCCGATCGTCTTGGTTCGCTCGAACGCGGCAAGCTCGCGAGCTTTTTTGTCACCGATGGCGACCCGCTCGATATTCGCACTAAAGTTGAGCGTATTTTTATTCAGGGCCGCGAGCTGGAATTAACGGATCGCCAAACCAAATTAAATCAAAAGTACGAACAAAAATATTTGCAATCGAATTCGAAAAAATGAATGTAACTAACATTATTTTTCATAGCGCGTTCTACAAATTCGTTCCATTGGAAGAACCCGATCGCATCGTCGCCGATTTGCGCGCGCTGGCGATGACGCACAATTTGCTGGGCAGTATTTTAGTCGCAACCGAAGGCATTAACGGCATGGTGGCGGGGGCGGAAAATGATGTCGATAAATTCCAGGCCGCGCTGCTCAATGACACTCGTTTTGCCGGCATGCCATTCAAGCGCAGCCCGTGCAAAACAGCGCCATTCGGGCGACTAAAAGTTTATAAAAAACTGGAGATTGTGCCGCTGGGTATTGAAGGTGTGGATGCGCGCAACACCGGTATTGACGTTAGCCCCGCTGAATGGCGGAAACTGATTGCCGAGGATGATGTGGTGCTGCTCGATAACCGCAACAGTTTTGAATTTCGGCTGGGGCGATTTAAAAACGCGATTGATCCTGGCGTCACCAATTTTCGTGATTTTCCAAACTATGTGAAAGCGCATGCGGCGGAATGGAAGGCAGAAGGCAAGCGTGTCGCGATGTATTGCACCGGCGGGATACGGTGCGAAAAAACCAGCGCGTGGATGCGCGATCTGGACATGGAAGTTTTCCAGTTGCAGGGCGGCATTCTGAATTACTTCAAGGAAATGCCGGATGCGGAAAAAGAGTGGGATGGCGAATGTTTTGTGTTTGATAATCGCGTGGCACTCGATACCAGCTTGAAAGAAACCGCAACAACCGTCGAAGACGTTTACAACGGCGAGCCGGATGGTGAGTGGCGTTTGAAGCGCGCGAAGGAACTGGATAAAGACGCACAAGACGGAGAAGAGGGTGCGCAGTAACGCTGGCAGCGCCACACTGCCGACTAAAAACGGCGTCGGTGCCAGCACGATTTCATTACCCGTCGGCCCGTGGAAACGCGTGATCGATTTTTTAGCGGATCGATTCCCGCATATTGCTTATGACGAGTTGGTCAAGCGTATGGCGCGCGGTGATGTGCTGGATCATGCGGGCACGTGCATGTTGCCTGATCACGTTTACCGTGCACGCGAAAAACTCTATTATTACCGCGACATTCCGCAAGAGCCACGCATTCCGTTTGATGAAGTGATTTTGTTTCAGGACGAGCTTATCGTGGTGGTGGATAAACCGCATTTTTTGCCCGTGGCACCTGTGGGTCGCTATGTGCAGGAGACGGTACTAGTGCGGCTGAAACGAAAGCTCGGCATTGATTCGCTCGCGCCGATGCATCGTATTGATCGTGAAACGGCGGGACTGGTGCTGTTCACAGTACAACCCGATACGCGCGGCAAATATCAAGGTTTGTTTGAGCAGCGTGCGGTTAAAAAAACGTATGAAGCAATTGCCCCGTTTCGTGATAATTTACCATTGCCCATGACATATCGCAGCCACATTGTTGAGTCTGATGCGTTTATGCAAATGCGCGAAGTGGATCGCGAACAAGGCTTGGAGCCAAATGCTGAAACCGTAATTGAATTGCTTGAAATAAATGGCGAATTGGCACGCTACCAATTAACGCCGTTGACCGGAAAAAAACATCAGCTTCGTGTGCACATGGTCGCGCTAGGCATGCCGATTTTGCATGATCAAATTTATCCTGTGCATCAGCGACATGCGGATGATGAATACGCAAAGCCGCTACAGCTACTCGCGAAGAAAATTTCATTTCGAGATCCGGTTTCGGGTGTGATGCGCGATTTTACAAGTTTGCAGCAGTTGAGTTTTGCTTGAGTAGTGTTGTTATCAACAGGGCGGATATGAATATAAAAAATGTATTGTTTCTTGCTGCATCAATTGCATTGTTCGCGGGCTGCGCTGCGGTGCAGCCGGAGAAACGACATTCTCCCGCCGAGATCGCAAGCTATGGACTCAACAGTTTTGTGGCGCCACTGGCATCTGCCGAAGGTGAGCGTCTTGCGCGCGCGGACGGGCTGGAAAAAATTCGCTTGAGTCTGGCAGCGCCTTCAGATGCACGCCCTGATAACGGCGTGGCGGATGCATTGGATGCGGTGGCATTTTTGAATACAGAACGAGAGCAGATGCTGGACCTGTTATTGGATCAATTGAGCGCATTGCCCACCAAGCCGGCCAGTCATCAGCGTGCGATTTTGACTTCCGCGTATTCACTTTATGCCACGGAAAGTGCGGCGCAACTGATGCCGCTGCTTAAGACGATTTCCACGCCGCGCGAATTCTCCATTGCCGCCTATGTCGTGCTAAAAGCCGATAGCAGTGCGGCGATAAAAGCAAAGCTGCGCGATATTTTGCAGCGACGTTTTCCCGACGGGACAAATGAGCCACGGCTGCGCGCGCTGGATCATGTGCTCACCGCAGATGTTGAGGATGAATTAAAAAAACGTCCGCCGCTGGGGGATTTATTGAGCGCGGATTTTCGTCGTGGCGTGCCAGTCATATTCAGCTTCCAGCGTAAAGATCGCGCACGATTTGGCTTGGCCGTGGTGCGTGGTGCGAGCGGCAAGTTTGTCCGTAATGCCGATGGCAGCATCTTCAACATTGCGCATCTTGCGATGGCACTGAGTAATTTGCCGGGCACCATTACCAACGGCAATACGCCGCAAGGTCTCTTCACTATTGTTGGTTCCGGCACCGCGACCAACCCATGGATCGGGCCCACGCCGTATCTGGAATCGAAGGTGCCGATTGAAGCCAGCGTGGCAGAGTTCGAGCACAACCCCAACGTAGCCGCGCTGCTCAATTCAAGCGATGAGTGGACGGAAGCTCGCTATGAAAGTTTTCTGCCCGCATCATGGCGAAATTATTTTCCGTTCAAAGAAGCGTTTCTTGCGGGGCAGGCGGGTCGCAATGAAATGTTGTTGCATGGCACGGTGATTAATTCCGAATACTATCGCGGCGCATCGTTTTATCCTGGCACGCCATCGGCGGGTTGTCTGGTGGCGATGGAAACATGGTCGAAGGCTGACGGCAGGATGGTGAGCAGCGATCAGCTATCGCTCGCCAAGGCATTCACCGCGGATGGGCTGGATCGCGGCTATCTGGTGGTGGTGGAATTGGATGATCGGCTGGATGCGGTGGTGCTTGATGAGGTGATTACTGATATTCGCACGGCAGAGATGGTAATCGCAAAATAAAATACAAGAGCCAGTATCTACCGTGCTTTCAGGCAATTTTTGCCTCAAAAGCCCCGCCATTACTGGCCTTTTGTACTGGCTTTAATCTGGCAACGCGCTTTGCTTCCCATCAAAGCCCAGGAAAATTTTTCGATCAAATGGATAGCCGTAGCGATTGATAAACAGCTCTTTAATCACGAGCCCTTTATCGTTTACGTCTTCAACCTTCGCAAAGTTTTCACCGAGCAAATTTTCTTTGACTATCGTCCACGAAAGCTGGTCGCGGGTTTCAAGCAATGCCATCAATTCGTCGCCGGATTTTAAATAACCGCGAATGGTGATGTCGGCAAATTTATAGAATTCCAGCGGCTGACAATCGATGTTTGCGGTGGCGGGATAGGTGCTCATTCGCGGGCATGTACCGTACGAATCTGTAGCGCCTGCGTCGGTGTTGGTGGCGCTTAATTCCTTGCAGCCCTTTTTGGACGCGAGCTGGCTGACTAAAAATTCTTCGCTTGTTGTTGCCATCAGGCCTGTGCCGGTGGCGTTTGCAATAGCCTCATAGGCGCTGCGCGCAGATTGATTTTGCAGATGTGCGCCGATCTGTAGCGGGCTTAATGTACTGAAGGTACTAAAGTTTGCAGCTTGCAGGATCGCGTCATCATCGGTGCTGCGTGCGGAGACCATTTGCAACAGCGAGAGCATGGTGGCGAGATCAGTCTGCTGAAAATTCAGGCTCACGCGCGCATTGGAAAAAGGATTTAACGTGCGTGCTCTTGCTTCCGATTTTAACTCAGATGGCATCTCCGGCGTGCATTGATCGGCGATGACCAGCACATCATTTTTTCGGCTTGCTTTCAGATGTGCGCGCGCCACGATGTTGTCGATGGCGGCACGTGGCGATGTAAATGTTTCGTTGATCGACAAACGTATTTCGAACGCCCGATTGCCGACCACCATGTCGAGCTTTTCAAGGCGCGCGATTTCAAGCAGCAACGCGCTTGCCTTGACCTCACGTGCATCGATGATAATCGGGCGTGATGATTGTGCAGCCGCTGCGCACACGATGCATGTGTTGACCAAGACCGCAAGCACGATTGCTTTAACTGATAATGCGATTTTCAAGGATTTGTTGCGCATGACTATTCAAGATTGGTGAAAGCTATAAAACCCAGCATGGAACATGCCAGCAATAATTCATTAATGAATTCATGGCCTTATAAAATGTGTTCGACGTCATGCTGGTGGATTGTAAAGTTTGGTGACATTTTCAGAAGTGGTAGTGCTTGAGTCCGCGGGCGCATGATCTACGTGGCACAATTAAGCGCTAAGGACAGTGGATTGCTGTCTAAGCGCTGCACCTAAAAATGAACAAAGCGGCGAACGGAGAATTAACGTGGTGACAAAAAAATTGCCGACAATATTTCGCAGCGCGTTGATCGTTGTTTGCGCATTTGCGTCAGCGTTGTCGAGTGCACAACAAGCGACAGAATACTTTACGCACACCGCGAAACTGGGCGACACACTCATCGGTCTCGCGAATCGTTATCTGATTGACGCAAAAAATTGGCAGTCAATACAAAATCAAAACAAGATTCCCGATCCGCTTCGCATCAAGCCGGGCGCTGAGATTCGCATTCCGATTCGGCTGATGCGGAGCGAGCCCGCGACAGCAAAAGTGATTGCGGTGCAAGGTCCGGTTGAAACTACCGCTGGCGCACTGGAAAAAGGTGCGGTTTTAAATGAAGGTACCGCCATCAAGACCGGCGAAAATGGTTTCGTCACGCTGCAATTGGCTGATGGTTCGACCATCGTGGTGCAATCAAAATCGCAGGTGAAACTGGACGTCGCGCGCGTGCTGGCGAATACCGGTGGCGTGCCGTCAACTACGATTGCGCTAAAGTCTGGGCGCGTTGAGTCGTCCGTGGAAAAGCGCAAAGGTCAGGGCGCGCGTTTTGAAGTTTCCACACCGACCTCGAACATGGGTGTGCGTGGCACGCGCTTTCGCGTGAGTGCGGACGAATCCGGAAAAGTATCGCGTGGTGAAGTGCTGGAAGGCGTTGTTGCGGTCGCTTCCGCAGCACCTGCACCAAAGCTGCTTGATCTTGGTGCTGGTTTTGGCTCGGTGGTCGAAGCAGGCAAGGCCGCATCCGCACCGGTTGCATTACTGGCAGCGCCCGATCTAAGTGCTACGCCGACGCTGCAAGAGCGCATTGCATTGCGTTTTAAATTTGCCGATGTCGCGGGCGCGATAGGCTATCGCGGACAGGTCGCGACCGACAGTGCATTCAGTAATTTGTTGGCCGATGATGTATTTAAAACCGCCGAAGCAAAATTTTCGAATCTGGATGACGGTCAATATTTTTTCCGCGCACGCGCGATTGATAAATCAGCACTGGAAGGTAGTGACGCCGTGCGCGCATTCAAATTAAAAGCGCGGCCCGAACCACCATTCACATCAGAGCCGAAAAATAAAAATAAACTGGCCGCCGAGAAGGTGGAATTCAAATGGGCGAATTCAGTCGAGGCGGGTTCGTACCGTTTCCAGCTCGCCAGTAACGCAGATTTCTCGCCGTCGATTTCGGATGAGCGCGGGGTGGTGTTGTCAAATTCGGGTTCAGCGTTTTCGCCATCGGCTGCAATTAAGCCCGGTGATTATTTTTGGCGAGTGGCGAGCGTGCGGCCGGACGGCGATGTCGGGCCATTTGGCGACACACAATCATTCACATTAAAAGCGCTGCCACAAGCGCCGAATCCGCCGAAAGAAGAGGGCAATCGTGTGGGATTTTCATGGAGCGGAGAGCCCAACCAGATATTTGATTTTCAGCTTGCCAGCGACGCGGAATTCAAAACAATCGTGCAAGACAAGAAGCTCACCCAACCCGAAATCACCATAGAAAAACCAGCAGATGCTGGAACCTATTACATGCGCTACCGCTCAATTGACGCGGATGGTTTTATCGGCCCGTACAGCAGTGCGCAGACGATTGAAGTGAAAGCGAACCGGTGGTGGCTGCTGTTATTGCTGGTGCCGTTTTTGTTGTGATAGGTTGAAGAATAAACACCAGCATTGGCGCGGTGTTTGGAGCGAAAACCCGGATTCCAGTTCGAATAGCGACAGATCAGGGCGCTTGATGAGGGGGTGAGGCACGAATAGCGGTACCCTTTTGTTTCTGAGACGAAAGGACATCGCCATGAAGCGCACGCACCTCACCCTAGACGAACGTTACCTCATTCACGCCTGTTT
>JANXWW010000104.1 GCA_025350945.1 Burkholderiales bacterium | reverse complement strand
GCGCATCAAGCAAATAATGGAAGCTGCGGGCATGACCGCCAAGATCAGTTCCATTCACGTCAACGGCTGGTTCGGCACATACGATAAACTTTCGACGACAAAACTTTTTATGCAGGAAGTTTTTAGCATCAATCTGGATGATCGTAAAAACGAATTTGTTTTTATCGGAGATTCGCCCAATGATGCGCCGATGTTCTCCTACTTTCCGCATTCCGTTGGTGTTGCGAATGTAAATGACTTTGCCGAATCGCTATTGCCGCATCGACCCGCCTATGTGACGACGGCACGTTCAGGCGGAGGATTTATTGAGCTTGTAGATGCGTTGTTGGGCGCGAAAGCCTAATCGTTTGCACGACGTGTTTTTGCAACCGCAGTCTTCGCCATCATTGCGCTCGCCACTTTTTCCAACAGGGCAATTTTTTCATATGGTTTTGTAATCACGCCCTGATATTCCGCTGCATCGACTTTGGCAAAATCGTTCATCGCCAGCAGTATTGGCATATCGGCACCCTCGCAAAAATTGAGCCGCAATTGCTGGGCGATACTCAGTTTGGAATCAAATCCTGCGGTCAGCGCATCGGCAATAATCACATCAAAAATATCTTGCGAGAGTAATTCTGCCGCCTCCTTGGCGTTATCGACCACCACTACTCGAAAATCGCGGCGCTTGAGAAACGTGGCGGCGAGCGTTGCCTGCTCGTGATGGGCATCAATTAACAATATTGTGCCGGTCTTGGCCTCACGCAGCGAATGGCGGGTAATCAGCGTTTGCGTGGCCTCTGCATCGTCTTTGGTGCCCATTACTGCGCCGATTGCGTCCACCAATTGATCCGGGCTGATCGGGTCGCGCAGATACGCGCTGATGCCGTTTTCGCGGCACTGAATGGCATCGCCGGGTCGGCCATTTTTTGCCAGCATGATCACGTTGGTATTTTTTAGTTTGGGATGCTGCTTGATTCGAAACGCCAGGAGAAATCCATCCTGTAGCGGTAGTTGATTGGAGGTAATCACGAGTGGGATATCATTTTTTTCCTGAGCCATGCGATTTAAAAGCTGTAGTGCCATGGCCGCATCATCGGCTTCGGCGGGAAGCATTCGCCAATTACGCATCAGCTCGGCTAATCGTGCGCGTTCGTGCCGGTCTGCACTGACCAGCAGCACATGCATGCCGGTTAAGGTGACAAATTGAGGGCGCACATGCAGATTATCCCCAGTCGTAAACGAAAACGGGGCAGTGAATTTATACGATGTCAGGTGCGAAGATGTTGCGTTGTTTTGTTTTTGATGCACTTCAATATCGTGTCGTGCGCGTGATTCTGGTGGGGCCTCATCGCTTGCGGCCAGTGCGCGCGCTATCTGCCGCGCGAGAACAAGCTGCATGCTGTGGCCATGAGGAACTGCTTCAGCGTGAATGTAGGCTGCTGTATGTTCCACCGTAAAGCTCAAATGAATAATGTTGTTATCGGTGTATTCAGGCTGCACCATGAGCGCAATTTTTGTTTTTTGTCGGGCTGGTTCAGTCTCGATCTGCGCATGATCTAACCCGATTTCAATTAAATGCCGCAACGCCATCATCAGGCGCGCACCATCACCGGTGAGGGTTTCAGGCACGTCCTGCTCGATTCTCAAAATCATCTCGATATCAAGCTCTTCCGCGCGCGGCACCAAAATATTGAATACGCCCGCGATGCTTTCGCGCAGATGAAATGGCGCTGTTTCCAGCGTGATCGCGTTGGCATCTTCATCGGCCAGATCAAGCAGGCTCGCCATTGCGCTGACAGCGGTGTGGGCAGAGGCCTCAACGCGCCTGAAGTGTTCCAGCGCCTGGCCTGATAACTCCACTTGTTCAGCATGATGAATTGCCGAGAAAGCAGCTTTGATTGTGGCGGCGAGATCAGCACGAATGCGCTCAATGAATTGTAGCTGGACGCGATTAGCCGCTTGCGTTGTCGCATGATTGCGCGTGGAACCATCGGCAATGTTGGTGTCATCGCGAGTATTCGCAATGCGCTTGAAAAGATGCAAACGGCCTGCGAATCCTTTCACACTTTCATCATCATTCATCACGGTGTGCATGGTGTGTGAGACGGTTTTTTGGCCGAGCAACAGCGTGGCTGTCACGCAATGATTGTTGTGATCCCGTAGCAAATAAACCGGCCCGGCATTACCATCGACGACCATTGAGGCAAGCTCAAACAAACTTGCGCATGAAGTGGACACCCAGGATTGCGGCGCAACATCAATGGCGAACAATTCACAAAATGCCGCGTTCACCATCTCAACCGAGCCGTCCGCAGTCTCGACCACACAGGCATCAGTAATATTTTCAACAAGATCGAGCAAATGTGCGCTTTGCAGATTTATCGCCGCCTCAGCTTTTTTTTCCGCCCGTGCATCACGAAGATAGCCTGCGATGCCGATGGTTTTCTTGTCCACGCCACGAGATTTCATATCAGCCGGAGCAGCGAGCGCTATCAGCGTCAGCTCAGCCGCACCACACATGGTTGCATTTCTCGCATCGAGTTCAAGCGGGATCGCGGTTTTGAGCGTCTTGCCGTCAACCACGCGTTTCAATGCCTGATTAAAACGTGTTCGATCTTTGGGGCCAAGAATATCGGCGAATCGGTAATGCGATGTTGACGAAAATTCGCGTCCTGTCCACACTGCAAGCGCTGGTGTGGCGTAAACAATATTACCTTCGGCATTGAGCTCGAAAACAGGATCGGTGAGACCGGCGATGATCTGTTCGAAGTGCGACATTGTTATGCTGGCGCAGAGCCTATTTCAGTTGAGCCGCGTGCTTTAAATGCGCCAGCAATGTTTGCAAATGCGCAGGCGATGTAATGTCGGTTGACATCAGCGAAGGCAATAACGCCACAGCAATTTTCTTCCCCAGTTCAACCCCCCATTGATCAAATGGATTGATATTCCAGATCACGCCCTGCACAAAAACCTTGTGTTCATAGAGCGCGACTAACGCACCAAGATGATACGCATCGACAGTGGGCATGACCATCATGGTCACCGGACGGCCGCCTGGATGCACGCGGTGCTCAGCTATTTTGCGGCGCTCGTCTTCATCAGCTACTTTCGGTGTCAGCTCCGCAAAAATCGCTGCGGATGATTTGCCTTGCCAAAACGCATCTGCTTGCGCGATTGCGTTGGCGATCAGTTTTTCGTGATGCTCTTTCAAGCCGCTTTCAGGACGTGCCACCAGCAAAATATCGGCTGAAGAAATGTCCGTGCCTTGATGCAGCAATTGATGAAACGAATGTTGCCCATTGGTGCCTGCCTGCCCGAAAATAATGGGGCATGTTGGGTAGTCAAGACGTTTGCCGTCGAGATCAACCGACTTGCCGGTGGATTCCATTTCGAGTTGCTGCAAATGGCTCGGCAGCATGGCCAGCCGTTGCGCGTAGGGCAGCACCGCATGTGAAGTCATGTGCTGAAAATTACGATTCCAAATGCCGATGAGTGCCAACATCACCGGTAAATTTTCAGCCGCAGGTGCGTTGATAAAATGCTCGTCCATCGCGTTTGCACCCGCAAGAAGCTGTGCAAAACATTCATAACCGCACGCTAACGCAATCGGCAAGCCCACGCTCGACCACAACGAAAAGCGTCCGCCGACCCAATCATTGAATTCAAAAATATGGGTCGCGGGATAGCCGTTTGCCATCGCCAGTTTTGGCGCGGCGGTGACGGCCACAAAATGCGTTGATACGGCCTCAGCACCCAGATGATTCACGATCCACGCGGTGGCTGAGCGCGCGTTGGTGAGTGTTTCGTCAGTGGTAAATGTTTTGGAAGTGACGGTGAAAAGTGTGGTCGCCGGATTTAGTTTGGCGAGCGTATCGTCAAGGTGCGCGCCATCCACATTCGAGACAAAATGCACGCGTGGGCCGTCAGCAAATTTTGTGAGCGCAGAGCAAATAAATTCGGGCCCCAACAGCGAGCCGCCAATGCCGAGATTGACCACATCGGTAAATTTTTGATCTGACGCGCCGCGGATTTTTCCGCTGCGAATTGCTTCGCTAAATGTTTTGACGCGATCAAGTTGCGCACGAATGCCCGGGCGTACATCCACGCCTGCAACGTGGAGAGGCGCGCTGGTGCTTGCACGCAGGGCGGCATGCAGGGCAGGGCGGTTTTCGGTGGGGTTAACCGCCGCACCGGCAAACATCGCAGCACGTTGCTTGATGACACCTGATTCGTCAACGAGTGCGAGCAGTGCTTCGCGTGTCGCCGCATCAATTAATTGGCGCGAAAAGTCAGCGTATAAACCTGCCGCATGAATGGGTTTTAGCGCGGATTCGCCCGCCTGTTTAGCGCTGATAGTAACGCTGATAGCGGCAAGTTTTTTCCAGGCGGCGAGTGTTGTCGGATTTGGCATTGTTCGTGTGAGTGGGCGTTAAGAAAAGCAAAGAGGAAGCAAAGCATAGCTGATATTTGCGCGGCAGAAATAACGAACCAACAACTAATAAACAACGAACCAAAATCGAATTACAGCACGACCAGATTATCGCGATGAATCAGCTCAGCTTCAGCGATGTAGCCTAATTCTTGTTCAATTTCGGTCGTGGGTTTCTTCGCTATTCGCGCTGCTTCGGCTGACGAATAATTCACCAGGCCGCGCGCGATTTCCTTGCCGTCGGGTGCCATGCAGCTCACGACTTCACCGCGTTCGAATGCGCCCTCAACGGCGATCACGCCCACCGGCAACAAACTTTTATGGTCGCGCAACACGGCACGTGCCGCACCTGCGTCTAGCAACAAACGGCCACTGGTTTTGAGATGACCAGCCATCCAGGTTTTTTTGGCTTGTAACGATAAAGATTCGGTGGTTAGACGCGTGCCAATCGCCTCACCGTGCATGAGACGCACCAGTACATCCGTTTCGCGCCCGTGCGCGATGACCGTCGATGCGCCTGATAGCGCCGCCTTTTTCGCGGCCAAAACTTTCGTCAACATGCCGCCGCGACCGAGGCTGGAACCCGCGCCACCCGCCATTTGTTCCAGCGTGGGCTCGCCTGCTTTCGCGTGGGCAATCAGCATGGCACTGGCATCTTTACGCGGATCGGCGCTGAACAAGCCCTGCTGATCGGTGAGGATAATCAGCTCGTCGCCATCGATAAGATTGGTCACGAGTGCGGCAAGCGTGTCGTTATCGCCGAATTTAATTTCATCGGTAACGACGGTGTCGTTCTCGTTGATGATCGGAATTATTTTTAATTCAAGCAGCGTCGTTAATGTGGAACGCGCATTCAGATAGCGTTTACGATCCGCCAAATCATCATGCGTGAGCAACACCTGTGCGGTGCCCAGCGCGTGCTCGCGAAACGCGGATTCGTACACTTGCACGAGCCCCATTTGGCCGACGGCAGCGGCGGCCTGCAGGCGATTGACTTCATGCGGGCGTACGCTCCAGCCCAGGCGTTTCATGCCCTCGGCAATCGCGCCGCTCGAGACCAAAATTACGTCGTGACCGTCAATAGCGAGTGTCGCAATCTGCCTTACCCATTCGCGAATCAAGGCATGATCAACACCCGCACCGTGATTAGTGATGAGGGTGGAGCCGATTTTGATGACGATGCGTTTGGGTGATTTCATTATTTGAAACACCAGCGTGGTCGGGCGTTTTCAGGCCAAAATGCCTGAAAACGCTTACCAATACTAGGGTTTGTATTTCTCTTCCAGTGTAACGCGTGGTGGTTCTTTGCTTTCAACTACATCTTTTTCGGCTTGAAGCTGCGCTGTTTTCAGCGCATCCACATGTTCCATGATTGCGAATGTCAGCGCCGCACAGCCATCGTTTTTCATCGCAGAAATCATGAAATGCGGGCCTTTCCATTTGAGCCCTTTGATGATTGCTTTAACGCGTTTTTCCGCCTCAGCAGGCTCGAGTAAATCGGCTTTATTCAGAATCAGCCAACGCGGCTTAGTGAATAATTGTTCATCGTATTTTTTTAATTCGTTCACGATGGCTTTGGCTTCTTTAACCGTATCAGTGGTCTCATCAAACGGAGCGATATCGACCAGATGCAATAGCAAATGCGTGCGCTGCAAATGCTTTAAAAATTGATGGCCGAGTCCTGCGCCCTCGGCCGCACCTTCGATCAAGCCGGGCACATCCGCAATCACAAAACTTTTATTGTCCGATACGCGCACCACGCCTAAATTCGGATGCAGCGTGGTGAAGGGATAATCTGCCACTTTCGGTTTCGCCGCCGACACGGCGCGAATAAAGGTGGATTTACCCGCATTGGGCATGCCCAAAAGGCCCACATCGGCCAACACTTTCAGTTCGAAGTGAATGTCTTTGGTTTGACCCTCGGTGCCCTTGGTGGTCTGTCTTGGCGCGCGGTTGGTGCTGGATTTGAAATGCAAATTACCCAAACCGCCGCGACCGCCTTCGGCCACCAGCACGCGCTGTTTGTCGTGCGTTAAGTCGGCAATGATGACGTCCGTGGTTAAATCTTTAATCAGCGTGCCAACCGGAACGCGCAGCGTCACATCATCAGCACCTCGCCCGCTGCAATCGGCACCGCGTCCGGTCTCGCCATTCTTCGCACGAAAAATCCGGGCGAAACGATAATCCACCAGCGTGTTGATATTGCAGTCGGCGACAACATAGATTGAGCCGCCGCGACCGCCGTCGCCGCCATCGGGGCCACCGAAAGCGATATATTTTTCACGGCGCATCGAGGCCGAGCCGTTGCCGCCATCGCCCGCGTGGACTTCAATTCGTGCTTCGTCGATAAATTTCATATTTGTGTTTTACGCACGCTAGATGGATAAGCGAAAAAAAAGCCCCGAAGAAAAATCTTCGGGGCTTTTTGACATGCAAATAGCCTAAAAAACTATGCCGGCTGAACAGCTTCAATCGTGATGGTACGACGACGCTTTTCGCCTTTGACCGCAAACACCACTTTGCCGGTTTTGAGTGCGAACAAGGTGTGATCCTTGCCCATGCCAACGTTTTCACCCGCATGGAATTCAGTACCGCGCTGACGCACGATAATCGAACCGGCGGGAATTAATTCGCCACCGTAGGCTTTCACGCCCAAACGTTTTGATTCTGAATCGCGACCGTTACGTGAACTGCCGCCTGCTTTTTTATGTGCCATGGTTTGTACTCCTTAAATCAGCTAGTTATTTCACGCGTTTCGTTTATTTCCGCAGTTTACTTTTTAACGCCACCGTCGAGCGCGATTTGCAGCGCTTTCAGCTCGTCCCATTTGCCATCGGCAGCCAATTGGGCTTGCTCGGGCCATGTGCCTGGATTGTGTGAAGCGTAACGCGAACCGGCTTTATGCAGAATGTCGGATAGTGTGGCGACCGGGGTGTTTGCTAACTCTGCGAAGGTCGTGATGCCCGCAGCAATGAATAAACCAGAAATCTTCGGGCCGATGCCTTCGATTTTGGTCAAGTCGTCACCCTTGCCAGCGCTTTTTGGGGCCTTGGCAGTTGACTTCGGCGCAACAACAGCAGCACTGGCTGCTTCCGCAATCATCTTCGCGCCGTCAAAAATACCATTAACGAACAATTCAGAATAATTCTGACGATGGCCCTGACGCTTTTGATAGTGCTTGCGACGACGCATTTTGAAAATGCGCACTTTGTCCGCACGATCTTGTGCAATAACGGTAGCCTGGACTGTCGCACCTGCCACGAGCGGGGTGCCGATGGTAACGAGTTCACCGTTACTAACCATCAACACCTGATCGATGACAACTTGCGAGCCCACGTCTGCCGGTATCTGTTCTACTTTAATTTTTTCGCCGACCTGGACGCGATACTGCTTCCCGCCGGTTTTTATGACCGCATACATGGTTAAACTCCTGAAAGAAATCGAGATTACAACCGATTCAAAACTTTTTTCCGCTGCCGTAAACTGCACAACCAAAGTGGAAAGTGGTATTGATCGAATGAACCCGCTATTATACGAGTCCCGCCAAATGCAGTCAACCCGAATGTTTGGCTGAAATCAGTGAGTTAGTGCTCATTTTGAACGCTGACCAGCCTGAAAAAGCCTTTGATTAGCCCGTATTAGACCAGCCAAAGCATGAATTCACCGCACATTACCGGCAAAACCGTCAGCAAAACGCCAGAACCGAGCCTAGATGACTTCCGCGTTGTTATCGCGGACGACATGCAGGCCATTGATGCCGTGATCCGGCGTCGCTTATCGTCGGATGTGGTGTTGATCAACCAGATTTCGCATTACATCATTGAAGCTGGCGGCAAACGGCTGCGTCCTGCGCTGGTCACGTTATGCGGCAATATGGTCGGCGCCGAGAAAACAAGAACCCGCGATATGGCGGCTGTGATCGAATTTATTCATACCGCCACCTTGCTGCATGATGATGTGGTTGATGAATCGGCGCTGCGTCGCGGGCGCGAAACCGCGAATGAGACTTTTGGCAATGCGGCATCTGTGCTGGTCGGCGATTTTCTGTATTCGCGCGCCTTTCAGATGATGGTCGAAGTCGGCTCGATGCGCGTGATGGGCGTGATGGCGGAAGCGACCAACGTGATTTCTGAAGGCGAAGTATTGCAGCTTATGAATGTGCGCGATCCGGATACGACTGAGGACGCGTACCTGAAAGTGGTGCGCTACAAAACCGCAAAATTATTCGAAGCCGCCTGCCGTGTGGGCGCGATTTTAGGCAACGCGAATGAGCGCGATGAAACCGCACTTGCCGCCTACGGCGCGCATTTGGGCACCGCGTTTCAATTGATTGATGATGTGCTCGATTACTCCGGCGATATTCAGGAAACCGGTAAAAATGTCGGTGATGATCTGGCCGAAGGCAAGCCCACATTGCCGCTGATTTACGCGATGCGTGCAGGTTCTACTGCGCAAAAAGAAATTATTCGGTCGGCCATTGTTGACGGTGGGCTGGAAAAAATTGATGCCGTGGTGGCCGCGATTCGTGCGACGGGCGCGCTGGAATACGCGCGCGATGCCGCGCGGCGCGAGGTGCAAACGGCCGCGGCAGCGATTCAACATTTTTCTAATACCGCCTCGCGTGAGGCTTTGTTACAATTATGTTTATTCGCGGTCGAGCGTCGGTCTTGAGGCTTGACTTGATCGTTTTTTGAGATTTATTTTTTTGAACATTAATATTTAAGCCTGCACAGTGGTCATAACGACCTGCAGGCTTTTATTTTGCGCGGCGTTTTGTATCGTTGCTTTAGATGTTTTTGTCATAACCAAATTCTTCGCAACACATTTTTCATAGAGTAATCCATGGCATCTCATTTTCAGGAAAAAGTTTTAAGCGTTCATCATTGGACTGACAACCTCTTCAGCTTCACGACCACGCGCGACCCATCATTCCGTTTTTTGAACGGGCAGTTCACCATGATCGGGATTGAAGTCGAAGGCAAGCCATTGCTGCGTGCCTACAGCATGGCGAGCGCGAACTACGACGAGCAGCTCGAATTTTTTTCGATCAAGGTGCAGAATGGCCCGCTGACATCGCGTCTTCAGCATTTGAAAATCGGCGATACCTTGCTGGTCAATAGCAAAGCCGTTGGTACACTGATTCTGCAAAATCTCTTGCCGGGAAAAACACTGTATTTACTTTCCACGGGCACTGGCATGGCCCCGTTCATGAGTGTGATTAAAGACCCTGAAACCTACGAACATTTTGAAAAAGTGGTGTTGGTGCATGGCTGCCGTACGGTGGCTGAATTGGCCTATCACGAGCTGATTACCGAAGAGCTGCCCGGCAATGAGTTTTTCGGGGAGGCAGTCACCAACCAACTGTTGTATTACCCCACCGTGACGCGCGAGCCGTTTCGCCATCAGGGGCGCGTGACGACCCTGCTGGATTCGGGCAAGCTGATGGACGATCTGGGTCTGCCGCACCTCGATATTGAGCGTGATCGCGTCATGATTTGCGGTAGTCCGGAAATGCTAAAAGACAGTCGCGATTTGCTCGTCAAACGCGGTTTCAGTGAAGGTAATATGAGCACACCGGGGCATTTTGTGGTGGAGCGCGCGTTCGTCGAAAAATAGTCGTCACCGCTATAATTTTCTTTATTGGTGCCGCTTCGGTTAGCATACGAAATCATGTTTTTTGGAAGTGATTGTGGGGAAAATTATTTTTGCGCTGCTGACCGCAGCGATAGCGTGGGTTTTATT